>NZ_PNRJ01000019.1:0-38229 GCF_011174885.1 Staphylococcus sp. 191
AACGCATTAAACAACAAAATAACGTTGCTTAATGCGTTATCGTCTCGCCAACCGATGTTGACAAAGAACCTTTTTACTGTAAGAAGAAAACCATGCGTTATGCGATAGAAAGGGTTTTGAAATAATAGAAGCTATAGCATGTAAAGAATATATTCATATGTTAATGAGTATAGCACCAAAACTAAGTGTCGATCAATTTGTGGATATTTAGAAGGTAAGAGTAGTTAATGATATTTGATTGACACGCGCATTTAACCTCCAAACATTGAAAAGGAAAATTAAAAACTTAATATTAGAAAATGCTGAAAAATATATAATTATCAAAAACAACTTGAGAAAGAAAATGAATAAATAAACCCCGCCTGCAATAGGTGGGGGTGAAATAACAGGGACTCGGCTCCTTAATGGGTCCCTAAAAATTTGGTTTATATGGTGTGTTATTGATAGGTAAAATAAAAAGAACCCCATTATTACAGGATTCTTAATATTAAAAAGTGCTTAAATTTCATTAATTAGCGTCCTGAAAGGTTACAGCACCTTTGAAGAAGCAGCAAAAGCAGTCGGTGTAATTGGATAATAAATTTTTGCAATGATGACACATTTTTGACACGTGAAAAGCAAAGACCCTCTAACTGTTGTTGTTAGAGGGTCTAAATAGCGTCCTGGGAGGGATTCGAACCCCCGACCGATGGCTTAGAAGGCCATTGCTCTATCCAGCTGAGCTACCAGGACATTTTTAACACAAGATTAATTATAACGAACAATTTGTGATAAATCAATATTGTCTTCAAATCTTTTATATACAATTAACACGATATACAAAATATTACAATATAAATTTGTCGGTATATATTAGAATCTTAAACTGGAACAACATGAGGCAATTATAAACAATAAATTTTGAGTTCTCATAGTAATCTTAATATGCAATCCATTTTTAAATTAAAAAGACAGTTGCTGACTAAAATATGCGTTAGTTTTAAAAGATAGCACAATCTTTGTCAGTAACTGTCAAATTCGAAAGAAGCATCATAAGTATAAGTGGCTTTTAGCGTAATGGAATGTTTCTCTGGTTCTATGTTGCAAGAGTCCTAATAATGTGAGTACACCTACTTTACCCACAATCATTGTTATTATAATAAGCAACTTAGCGACTGAGCCATATTCCGTCGAAATACCTGTAGACAAACCGACTGTACCAAATGCAGAAATGACTTCAAAGGCAATCGCTTCAAATTGTAAGTTAGGTTGTGCGACTGAAAAGCAAAAGATAATGATAATCACGAACATCATAGCTGTTAACGTAATCGCAACTGCTTTTTGAATTTGTTTTTGATCAATAGATCGGCGGAATAAATGTGTGTGGCGGTGCCCATTCAATGATGTGATGACATATAAAATCACAAGTGCGAATGTCGTAACTTTAATCCCACCCGCTGCACTGATAGGTCCAGCACCGATAAACATTAAAATCATCGTCAACATTAATGTACCTGGCGCGAGATGTGAAAAATCGATGGTATTAAAGCCAGCTGTTCTGGTACTTACAGACTGAAAGAACGATGCTAGAAGTTGTTGTGAAAATGACATACCTTTAAAAGCGTGTGCGTATTCTAAGATAAAGTAACCTAATGTACCAACAACAATTAATATAAACGTGACAAAAAGTGTGACTTTTGTATGAAGCTGCAATCTTTTAAGTTGATGTGTTGTGACAATATCGAATAAAACGATATAGCCGATACCACCTAAAATAATTAACATAGCCACCATCAAATTAACGACGGGATCATGAGCGTAAGTAATTAAGTTATCACTAAAAAGTGAAAATCCTGCATTATTCAGTGCAGAGACAGAGGTAAATACGCTAATAAAAAGGCCATAAGACCAACCATATTCAGGCACAAATACAGTTGAAAGTACAAGTGCACCTATTGTTTCGAAACTGATTGTGAATATGAAAATAAATTTGGAAAAATCCGTGACATTTAATGATTCGTCAATATTTAACTCCAATTTGAAAAGCTGATTATTTCGATAACTAATCCGCTTTTGAGATATAATTAATGCCAATATTGAAACAGCAACAATCCCCATACCACCGATTTGGATAAGCAGCATGATGATTGTTTCTCCTAACACATTAAACTGTGATGTAATATCGACTGTTGATAAACCTGTAACCGTAAAAGCACTCGTTGCTACGTACATTGCGTCAATAAAAGAAATGGGCTTTTTACCCGTCCACGGTAAATAGAGAAGGATACTTCCTATGAGCGTGGTAGTTAAAAATAATGTGAGATATATTTGAATTGGTTGTTTTTTACTATACATCATTAAAGCCTCAGTTCTTTTTTGGATATAATAACATGTTATTTTGAAAAAACAAGTCTCTACTTTTTTGAACAACAAAATAAAGTAGGAAGTGGATACACTCGAGAAAAGTGTCTCTATCTTCCTACTTTATCATAAAAGATTAATACTGAGATAATAGAAAAAATATTATTTTGCAAATGTGTCAACTAGACCTTTAATTAATTTGACAATTCCTAAGATAATGCTTGCCCATGTCATTAGAATGACCTCCTTAGAATAAATTGTACTTTTATTATATAAGGAATGTCATTAAAAAAGTGACATATTTCCTAATAAGTAAATTTTTATGCGTATGTGTCTAATATTGTTAAATTCAATGACAGTTAGGCATTATTCTATACAGATATGCATATAAATTAATTTATAAAGACAATTAAGTTGCGTAACTGTATATATTAAATTGTAAAAAGTACAGTTGCGCATGTTTTGTTGTCGTTCAAGAAATAAATAACACAATTTAAAATAAATAGGCTATCGTAAAGACAACAAAGTTGTTGAATGCAACACTTTGTTACAAAAATTTATCTTAATTAAAGGAGTGTATTTTAATGTCGGATTTAATCAATGTAATTAAAGATACTATCCAAGCAGGTATTGATCAAGATTGGGTTACTATGGGGACAGGCATCGCAGATATTGTAGCAAAAGGTATTGACGTTATTTCTGGTTTCTTTGGATAAGATTTTCTTTCAATTAACAATCAAACATAGCTCATATTGTTCGATTCAACATAGAATATAATAGTGAGACAACAAGTGGTGAAAAGAACCTACTTGTTGTCTTTCTTTTTATTTAAAATTGTAAGTTGATTTTGGTAAACTTGAAAACAGATTAACTAAAAATGGAGTGGACAAATTGAGTTATAAAGTGATTTTATTCGATTTTGATGATACATTAGTTGATTTTGATGATGCGGAAGTTAAAGCATATGATCATTTGATGGCCGTCTATCAAGTTCCTAAAGCATTACATAATTACAAAGCATTTAAAAAGATTAATCAAGCACATTGGGAGGCATTCCAACGCGGAGAAATAACAAAACAAGAAGTGTTATGTCATCGTTTTATAGAAACGTTTTCAACTTATCAGATGGAAGTAGATGGATACGAAGCAGATGTAACTTTTCGTGACGGGTTAGCATTAGCGCCCATTAAATGGTTAGAAGGCATTGAAAAGGTATTAGATGATTTAAAAAGTAAGTATAAAATTGCTATTGTGACAAATGGTGTTACAGATACTCAAAAACGACGTATTGCCCAAACTGATCTGAAAACTTTTGTTGATTCCATTTTTATTTCAGATGAAATTGGGGCACAAAAACCGCGTGTAGAATTTTTTGATGCTGTATTTAACGTATTTGATCAATATGAAAAAAATGATTTCTTAATCGTTGGAGATTCTTTAACTTCAGATATCCAAGGTGGAATTAATGCAGGGATTGACACGTGCTGGTACAATCATCGTCAGTTACATAATAAAACAGCGATCAAACCCACATATACAATTCAACATATTCAGGATTTAATTCAGATTTTGAGATAAATGGTATATTGGTTCCACTGGTGAGGACGGGAACGTGTAATTGAGCCCAATTTTACTGATTTACAATTTGATAGTGGATACATAGCTAAAAAGGTAGAGATGTGCGATGTTCAGAGTGGGTATTCAACTGAAATCAAGTAAAAAGGCGAGAGTGTGATATTTGCATCTTATTTACAAAAGGCTTTAAACATATAAGGAGCAATAGCTGACTGAGCGTTGTACCGTTCCCTACGGCCAATGGAGGCTGTGTCATTGAATTTATAACTTATTAAAATAAGGAGGCAGGACGTAGAAGTCTGCCTCCTTAATCAATTGTGATACAGTTTGGAATTGTCCTGAAACAGGTTACAAAAAATCACTGCATATGACTTTTAATCATTTATAAAAAGGGATGGATATCGTATTCAATCATAAAGACAAGCCTAGCACGGGTGAAGGTGTATGAATATGATGATGTCCCATCCCTTAAATAATTTATACTCTAATTTTACATGAATTATGCATGAATTATGATTTAGTTTGAGGATCCCAAACTAAAATATCATGGCCATCATCATTTTTGGCATTTAAATCTTTAAAACCATTTTTGACAAAGAAATCCTTTGATTCAAATCTCGCAATTGCTTTAATTGGTAATTCAAATGATTTTGCATAATCAATTAATGCAGAACCATATCCTTTATCTTGATATTTTTTTAAAACTTCCAGCTTCCAAACGACGAGATAATCTTCATAATCAGGGAAATATGTTTCTTCAACTTCACCTTTTCGATATAAAGCCATCCTTGCGCTTATTTTTTCACCCACATAAATGCCGTAAAACGGTGATTCTGAGCTTGCATCAATCATTTCCCCATGTAGTTCATTCACCATATACAAATCTTTGTTACCAAAATTCTGACGAAAGTCCTCAAAAAGTTCCTCAGTTTTATAGTTAATATCGAGGTGTTCAACTTTAGTCATGTGATAACCCCCCTTTGTTTATATTAATTTAATTATAACTTATTTATTTTAATTTTTGAAGCAAGCCGTAAGATTGTCAGATGTTGATTGAAGCTTTATACTGTTATGGAATACTGTTTAAGGAGAAATGAGCATGGATTGTTTAAGTATTTCAGTTAATGAGAGGGATCAATTTATACAGCGCATCATGAAGCAAGATAACGATGTGTTGAAATTTTATGATTATGATCCAACTGAAGGGGAGAGTTTTGAGCGGCGATTGCAAGTGCCTAATAATGGAAGAGAAAAGGCAATTGCTAAAGTAATTCGCGATTATATGTCTGATTTGGTTTTATCTGATACACAAGCACGTACAATAGAAGCACTTGAAGCGGGTGCGAAAGTGGTGATTGGTGGCCAACAGGCGGGATTATTTACAGGCCCTTTATATACTTTCCATAAAATCATTTCCATTGTAGTTAAAGCAAATGAACTCGAAAATATGTATGGAGAAGCTGTTGTTCCAGTGTTTTGGATTGCCGGTGAAGATCATGATTTTGATGAAGTAAATCACACTTATGTCATGCAAGAACGTACGGGTCACATACAGAAAGTAAAATATCATACAATGACACCACCAGAATCGAATATATCCAGATATGTACCTGACAAAGATGCTTTGAAAGACACATTACGTGCTTATTTTGAAGTTTTGCCTGAAACAAAGCATTCCAAATCACTTTATCAAAACCTCTTGCAGTGGATTGATGAAGCGACAAATTGGACAATGTTATTTAAAAAGATAATTCATGCGTGTTTTAAGTCTACGGGCTTGCTTTTAATCGATGCACAATTTGAGCCATTAAGAGAGTTAGAAAAACCACTTCTCCAATCAATCATTAAAAATCATCAAAAGCTGGACGATGCTTTTAGATTACAACAAAAAGAAACTGTGGCAGATGGTTTATCACCGATGATTCAAACAGATACAAATGTGCATATGTTTATCCATTATGAAAATCAACGCCAAATGATAAAGTATGAAGATGGGGCGTTTCGTTTGAGTAAATCTGATGTGACATTTGATGAAGCGACATTATTAGCTGAAATAGATAAAAATCCAAGCATGTTTTCAAATAATGTTGTGACTCGTCCTTTGATGGAAGAATGGCTTTTCAACACGGTTGCATTTATTGGTGGACCGAGTGAAATTAAATATTGGGCTGAGCTGCAAAAAGTCTTTCATGAAATGGACATTGAAATGCCAATTGTATTACCGCGAATGCGCATGACTTACCTCTCACCAAAAGTTGAAAAATTATTGGAAACATATGACTTGGATTTAAGCGAGGTCATTGCTGAAGGTACAGCATCAGCGAAAGCACGCTTTATACGAGCTCAAGCTTCAGATGAAGTTTTAAACGAAATCGCACGTATGCGTGAACAGCAAATCGAATTTTATAAGAAATTAGATGCTATTGTTGGGGAATCAGAAGACAATCATAAGTTGCTAAAGAAAAACCATCAAATTCATACACATCAATATGATTATTTGAAAGCGCGTTATTTAAAAAACATTGAGCGGGAAAATGAAATTAGCATGCGCCATTTTCATATTTTGTCACAAACACTCCATCCAATGGGGGGCTTACAAGAACGTGTTTGGAATCCTCTCCAATTATTGAATCAATTTGGGATAGATATGTTCACATCCTCCACCTTCCCTCCACTTCACTACACATTTGAGCAAATCATTATAAAAACATGATAATATCAAGCTTTTGATAGTGGTTCGATTGAGTCGAACCACTGTTTTTTTATGTCGAATTTGATAAATTTTGGAGATTTTTACAGAATTAGTGGAGGATAGTGGGGAGATGTGGTAAATTATATTTAAGGTGAGGTGAGATAAAATGTTCATGGGCGAATATGAAAATAAATTGGACGCTAAAGGCCGTATGATAGTTCCATCTAAATTTCGTTATGACTTAAATGAACGTTTTATTATCACTAGAGGCCTTGATAAGTGTTTATTCGGTTACACACTTGAAGAATGGCAAACCATTGAAGAAAAAATGAAAGCCTTACCTATGACAAAACGAGACGCACGTAAGTTTATGCGTATGTTCTTCTCTGGTGCGATTGAAGTGGAAATTGATAAACAAGGGAGAATTAATATCCCAGCAAAATTAAGAGAGTATGCAAATCTTGATAAAGAGTGTACGGTCATCGGTGTTTCAAATCGTATTGAAATATGGGACCGAGATACTTGGAATGCTTTCTATGATGAGTCTGAAGAAAGTTTTGAAGAAATTGCAGAAGACTTAATCGATTTTGATTTTTAAATTGGAGGGTTCGCGGTGTTTCACCACATTAGCGTGTTATTAAAAGAAACAGTAGATCAACTGAATATTAAAGAAAATGGCATCTATGTTGATTGCACGTTAGGTGGCGCAGGGCACTCGCAATATCTCTTGAGCCAGTTGTCTGATGAAGGTCGTTTAATTGCGATTGATCAAGATATCACGGCAATTCAACATGCAGAAGAAAAATTACAGCAAGACATTCACAAAGTGACTTTTGTACATAATAATTTTAGAAATTTAGCACAAATTTTAGCGAATTTGAATATTGAAAAAGTAGATGGGATTCTTTATGATCTCGGCGTTTCAAGCCCTCAACTCGATATACCTGAACGTGGATTTAGCTACCAACATAATGCAAAACTTGATATGAGAATGGATCAATCTCAATCTCTTTCCGCCTACGAAGTTGTCAACACGTGGCCGTACGAAGCGTTAGTGAAAATCTTTTTTCGTTATGGGGAAGAAAAATTTTCAAAGCAAATCGCAAGAAAAATTGAAAGTAAACGTGAACAAAGACCGATTGAAACAACTTTTGACCTTGTTGATTGCATTAAAGAAGGCATTCCTGCAAAAGCAAGGCGAAAAGGGGGACACCCAGCGAAACGTGTTTTTCAAGCGATTCGTATTGCAGTAAATGATGAACTGTCAGCATTTGAAGACTCGTTAGAACAAGCAATTGAGCATGTTAAAGTAAACGGTCGCATTTCAGTCATTACATTCCATTCATTAGAAGATCGATTATGTAAACAAATATTTCAAGAATATGAAAAAGGGCCAGAAGTACCGCGTGGGCTTCCGGTAATCCCAGACGCCTATACGCCAAAGCTCAAACGAGTCAATAGAAAACCTATAGTAGCAAGTGATGTAGATTTAGAGGATAACAATCGAGCGAGAAGTGCCAAACTTCGAGTGGCAGAAATTTTAAAATAGAGAGGCGAGAAGAGATATGGCTGTAGAAAGAATTTATGATGCTTATCAACCACAAGTTGAAGAACAACCTAAATTAAGACCGCAAAAAAAGCAAGCGACACATAAACAAACAGTTACAAAGAAAGTTACCGTTAAATTAACACGCTTTGAAAAAATGTTATACATAGCACTTATTACAATTATTGCCGCTATTAGTATCTATATGCTATCTTTAAAAATGGATGCTTACGATACAAGAGGCAAAATTGCAGATTTAGATCAAAAAATTGAAAAACAATCCAGTCAAAATAGCGCATTAAAGTCAGAAACTATGAAAAATGCTTCGTATCAACGCATATATGAAAAAGCCGAAAAACAAGGTATGAGTTTAAAGAACGACAATATAAAGGTAGTGCGTAAAGATGGCGAAACGAAAAATTAAGATTAAAAAAAATAAGCTAGGAGCAGTCCTCCTGATGAGTTTTTTCGGGCTGCTCTTTTTTCTATTGATTTTAAGATATAGTTTTATTATGTTAACCGGCCATTCGTCTGGCGAAGATCTAATTGTACGCGCCAATGAAAAATATTTAGCACATTTAGATCAAGATGCCGAACGAGGAAAGATTTATGACCGAAATAACAAAGTGCTTGCAGAAGATGTCGATAGATTTAGATTAGCGGCTGTTTTGGATAAAAGGGCGAGTAAAGACTCTAAAAAACCAAGACATGTAGTTGATAAGAAAAAAACAGCAAAAGTCCTCGCTAAAGTCATTGATATGCCTGAAAAAGAAATTGAAAAACGACTTAATGCTAAAAAAGCGTTCCAAGTTGAATTTGGACGAGCAGGGCAAAACTTAACTTATCATGACAAAGAAATCATTGAGAAAGCCAATTTGCCGGGTATTACGTTATATCCTGAAGTTCAACGATTTTATCCGAATGGTAACTTTGCCTCACATTTAGTAGGGATGGCCCAAAAGGATCCTGATACAGGTGAGTTAAAAGGTGCACTTGGTGTAGAGAAAATTTTTGATAGCTATTTATCAGGTAAAAAAGGTCATTCCTCTTTTACAAAAGATATCTGGGGTTATATTATTCCAAATTCAAAAAATGAAGTTGCACCTAAACGTGGTGATGATGTACATTTGACGATTGATTCAAATATTCAAGTGTTTGTCGAAGAAGCACTCGATGATATGGTCAAACATTATGCCCCAAAAGATGTGTTCGCAGTCGTTATGGATGCTAAAACAGGAGAAATTTTAGCCTATAGCCAACGACCTACTTTTAATCCAGATACAGGTGAAGATTTTGGAAAGAAATGGGCAAATGACTTATATCAAAATACGTATGAACCGGGTTCTACATTTAAAAGCTTTGGTTTAGCAGCAGCAATTCAAGAAGAAAAGTTCAAACCAAATGATAAATATGAATCAGGATACAGAGATATTGAAGGCTCACGTATTTATGACTGGAACAAAAAAGGGTGGGGCAAAATTAGTATGAGTTTAGGTTTTACATACTCATCTAACACCCTCATGATGACACTTCAAGATCTTGTGGGTGCTGACAAAATGCAATCTTGGTACGAAAAATTTGGTTTTGGAAAATCCACAGGTAGCCTATTTGATGGTGAACAAAAAGGAAATATTGCTTGGGAAAACAAGTTAATGCAAAAAACATCAGCGTTCGGTCAATCAACAACAGTGACGCCTGCGCAAATGTTGCAAGCTCAATCCGCATTTTTTAACAAAGGTGAAATGTTACGCCCTTATTTTATTCAATCCATTATGAACCCAGTTTCTAATCAAACATTCTTTGAAGGTAAACGTGAGGTAGCGGGTAAACCGATTACGCCTGAAACTGCGAAAAAAGTGGATAAACAATTGGATGAAGTCGTGAACAGTGAAGATAGTCACGCTAAAAACTATCGTATCGATGGCTATCGTATCGGCGGTAAAACAGGAACTGCCCAAGTTGCCGATCCGGACAATGGCGGTTATGTCAAAGGGCCTAACCCATACTTTGTAAGCTTTATGGGACACGCACCAAGCAACAATCCACGTGTCGTTGTTTATGCCGGTATGAGTCTCGCTCAAAAAAATGACCAAGAAGCATACGAAATGGGTGTCAGCAAAGCTTTTAATCCAATCATGAAACACACTTTACAATATTTAAACGTTGATAACAATGAAGTGAATGACAAATCAACAATCAATAAAGTGCCAGATGTTAAAAATAGTAATGTGCAACGTGCCGAAGACGAAATTAAAGGTAAAAAATTGAATCCAGTCGTTATCGGTAATGGGGACAAAGTGATTAACCAAAGTCCTTCTTCAAACGCAAAACTATTACCTAACAGTCATGTATTACTGATGACAGATGGTGATATGACAATGCCAGATATGACAGGTTGGACACGTGATGATATTGTTGCATTTGAGTCATTAACAGGTATTGAAGTCAAAGTTAAAGGTAGTGGATTTGTAAAATCACAATCTCAGTCTCCACAATCTGCAATTGATAAGAAAAGCAAAATTGAAGTTTCGCTTGAGTCTGAAAATACAGAATAGCTGAATGGAAGAACTATCATTCTTGAATAAGGCGCACATTGGAGTGAGGAGAGGACAAGGGCTTGAAATCCTTTCCTTCATCTCCGCCTTGTAAAATATGATTGTTTAGATTTAAGTTGAATGAAGGAAGAACAACATCTTTTAAACAAATGAAGGTAAAAAATGAATGAAAGATAGAGGAGAATAATATGGGAATTTTCAGCGCAATCATCGCATTTATCATTACTGCAGTTTTAGTTCCAATACTCATACCAACTTTAAAGAGGATGAAATTTGGACAAAGTATTCGTGAAGAAGGTCCTCAAAGTCATATGAAGAAAACAGGTACACCAACGATGGGTGGATTAACATTTTTAATTGGTGCAATTGTTACAACGATTATTGCAAGTGTATTTGTAGAACCAACAAGTCCGTTGCTGTTACTGCTCTTTGTCACAATTGGTTTTGGCTTAATTGGCTTTATTGACGACTATATCATTGTAGTGAAGAAAAACAATCAAGGTTTAACAAGTAAACAGAAGTTTTTAGCACAAATCGCTATCGCAGTTATATTTTTTGTCGTGGCAAAAGTGTTTAATGCATTTGACTTCTCAACTAATCTGAATTTACCTTTCACGGATATCAGTATTCCTTTATCGTATGCCTATGTTATATTTATCATTTTTTGGCAAGTTGGTTTTTCTAATGCAGTAAATCTAACTGACGGCTTAGACGGATTAGCCACAGGTCTTTCTATTATTGGATTTACTATTTACGCAATTATGAGTTTCGTATTAGAGCAACCTTCAATTGGTGTATTTTGTATGATTATGGTTGCCGCGCTTGCAGGCTTTTTGCCTTATAATATTAATCCTGCAAAAGTGTTTATGGGAGATACAGGTAGCTTGGCATTAGGCGGTATTTTCGCGACGATTTCAATTATGTTGAATCAAGAGTTGTCACTCTTATTAGTTGGATTTGTTTTTGTCATTGAAACTTTATCAGTAATGATACAAGTGACATCTTTTAAATTAACAGGTAAACGTATATTTAAAATGAGTCCACTTCATCATCACTTTGAACTTGTTGGTTGGAGCGAATGGAAAGTCGTTACTGTATTTTGGTCAGTAGGTTTAATTACAGGCTTAATTGGCTTGTGGATTGGAGTGAGTTAATTGATTAACTATACAGGGCTAAAGGGTAAAAAAGTACTCGTTATTGGGTTAGCAAAAAGTGGCTACGAAGCTGCTAAGTTATTACATCGTCTTGGTGCAGAGGTCACGGTTAATGATGGGAATGACGTTTCGCAAGACGCGCATGCTAGAGATTTAGAAGATATCGGGATTAATATCGTGAGTGGTTCGCATCCACTGGCCTTATTAGATGAAGCCCCAATTATTTTTAAAAACCCGGGAATACCGTATACAGTCCCAATTATCCAAGAAGCACAGAAACAAGGATTGAAAGTCTTAACAGAAGTTGAATTAAGTTATTTAATTTCTGAAGCGCCGATTATTGGGATTACAGGAACAAACGGAAAAACGACGGTCACTTCGTTGATTGGTGACATGTTTAGTAAAAGTAGAGAAAATGGCAGACTAGCAGGAAATATTGGCTATGTTGCTTCAAAAGTCGCTCAAGAAGTACGTGCAGATGAATATCTCGTTACAGAGCTGTCCTCATTTCAATTGTTAGGTATTGAGCATTACCGCCCGCATATCGCGATTATTACAAATATCTACTCAGCACATCTTGATTTCCATGAAAATCTTGAAAATTATCAAAATGCTAAAAAGCGTATTTTTCAGAACCAAACAGAAAGTGACTATTTGATTTTCAATTATCATCAACGCCATTTGATTGATGTCTCAAAAGTTAAAGCAAAAATTTTATATTTTTCTACACAACATGAAGTTGAAGGTATTTATGTAAAAGATCAATATATTGTCTATAATGGCGTTCGTATTATTCATTTGGATGACATCGTATTGCCAGGCGAACATAACCTTGAAAATATTTTAGCGGCTGTTATGGCTGCGATATTAGCAGGTGTGTCAGTAAGCGCGATTATTCAGTCATTAACTACTTTTTCAGGCATCGAACACCGCTTGCAGTATATCGGTAATAATAAAACGAATAAATATTACAATGACTCTAAAGCAACGAATACGTTAGCGACTCAATTTGCTTTAAATTCATTTAAGCAACCTATTATTTGGTTGTGTGGTGGTTTAGACCGAGGCAATGATTTTGATGATTTAATTCCTTATATGTCGAATGTTAGAGTTATGGTAACCTTTGGTGAAACGCAAGAAAAGTTTGTTAAACTAGGAGAGAGTCAAGGCAAATACGTAATCCGAGCAGTAGATGTTTCAGATGCTGTCGCTAAAGTACAAGATATTATTGAGCCAAACGATGTTGTATTATTATCACCAGCATGTGCAAGTTGGGATCAATATGATACCTTTGAACAGCGCGGTGAGAACTTTATTAAAGCGTTTCGTGAACATTTGCCATCACATTAAAGGATGTGACATTGTATGACGGAAAATAAGGTACCAAGAATTGATAATGAATATTTAAAAGAAAAACGTAAGAAGCAATTGGTAAAACGCCGGCGTAGGCAACGGTACATCGTTATTGTTTTACTCATTGTAGTCATACTGATTCTCTTATATATGTTTACACCGATAAGTAAAATTAAAGATGCTGAAATACATGGAAACCATTATATTTCTGATCAAGAAATCACAAAAGCACTAAAAATTAATAAGCACCCAAGAATTTATGCTTATGCTGCGAGTGACGCGGAACAAAGAATTGAAAAAGAAGATTTAGTCGATACCGTTTCTATTCATAAAGGTTTGTTTAATCATCTCACAGTTGACGTTAAAGAACATGAAATTATTGGTGTAACATCTGAGAAATCTAAAACGGTGCCTATTATTGAAAGTGGCAAAGTGTTAAAAGATTTTAAAGGAGAAATACCGAATGAAGCCCCATACTTGGAAGGATTCAAAGGCGATGATAAAAAAGATATCATCACAGCGCTTCACAAAATGGATCGCACAACACGGGGACAAATTTCAGAAATTGTAAGTACACCGCAAAAAAATCAACCGGATTTGATTAAACTTTATATGAGAGATGGCATTGAAGTGGTAGGTAAGATTAAAACTATAGCCGATAAACTCAAGTATTATCCAAGCATGTCTCAAGCACTAGAAAAAGATGAATCGGGTCATTTGAAAAAATCTGGATTCATAGATTTATCAGTGGGTGCTACATTTATACCTTATGAAAATGTTAAAAATGAAAAAGGCAGTTCGGCAAGTGCGAAAGAAGTTCAAAGTGGCACAGCAATTGAAGATGAAGCAAAAGACGATTTGCAAAAAGCGTTAAATAAAATTAAAGATGATAAAGACGACAAAGATAACAGTGATAGCGAAGAAACAAAAGACAACCCAAAAGATTCCTAAGCAAGATTAAAAAAGCGATGATTTGAATTGAAATCGTAGCATTAGCTTTTTTCAATTCAATCATTTGTTGTCGTCATTGACTCAAAAAATGAGAATAAACTTGTAGTCATTTGTGTTGTTTGATAAAAGGATTTGGATGAATTTAATTCAAAGTATGCTTGCGAATTCATATTCTTAAAAAATGAAGTGCAATATTTGAATTATATTTTTTAAATCTCCTACTAAAGTCTTATGAAAAAGTTGAAAATCCAATGTGTTTATAGTTCACATTGATAGTTTGTTATTGTACACTTATAATAGTGTAATTATGTAAAGAAATGTCAGGAGGTGCCTATCTATGGAAGAGCATTATTATGTTAGTGTAGATATCGGCTCATCAAGCGTGAAAGCGATTGTTGGTGAAAAATTTCATAACGGAATTAATGTGATAGGTACAGGGCAGACCTATACGAGTGGAATTAAAAATGGTTTGATTGATGATTTTGATATTGCAAAACAAGCGATTAAAGACACAATTAAGAAAGCATCAATAGCATCAAGTGTTGATATTAAAGAAGTTTTTTTAAAGTTACCCATTGTAAGTACAGAGGTTTTTGATGAAACAAACAAAATTGAGTTTCACAAAGATACAGAAATTAATGGGACACATATTGAAGAAGTACTCGACGGTATTCGTGAGAAAAATGCCGAACCTGGAACGGATGTCATTAATACGTTCCCAATTCGATTTATTGTTGATGATGACAATGAAGTTTCTGATCCGAAAGAACTTGTCGCACGTCATTCACTTCAAGTGGATGCTGGTGTCATCGCGATCAATAAATCCATTTTAATTAATACGATTAAATGTGTTGAATCTTGTGGCGTAGATGTTTTAGATGTCTATTCAGATTCACTCAACTATCGTTCGGTTTTAACACCTACTGAACGCGAACTTGGTGCTTGCGTCATCGATATCGGTGAAGATCTTACACAAATTGCATTTTATGAACGCGGTGAATTAGTTGATGCAGATGTCGTCTTTAAGGCGGGACGTCGCATTACAGAAGACATCGCAAAATTTTTAAACACTACATATGAAACAGCTGAGAAGATTAAGCAACAATATGGACATGCATTTTATGACTCAGCTTCAGATCAAGATGTATTCAGTGTTGAACAGCTTGATTCTGATGAACCTGCACAATTCACTCAAAAAGAATTAAGTGATGCGATTGAAGTACGTGTAGAAGAAATATTCTTTGATGTTTTTGATATTTTAGCAGAATTAGGATTAAACAAAGTAAACGGTGGTTTTGTCGTAACCGGTGGCTCTGCTAACTTACTAGGTGTAAAAGAATTACTACAGGATATGGTCAGCGAAAAAGTGCGTATTCATACACCGTCACAAATGGGAGTAAGAAAACCAGAATTTTCTTCAGCAATTTCGACAATTTCTAGTAGTATTGCTTTCGATGAGTTATTAGATTATGTTACAATAAGTAATCATGATAATGAAGAAATTGAAGAAGAGATTATTGAAAGCGATTCAAAACGACAAGAACCTAAAGTAGGTGGATTTGAATCATTTTTCAAGAAAAAATCGAAAAAACAACCACAAGAAACTTCAAAATCAGAACATGTTGAAGAAGATACTTCGGTAGAGGTATTTGAAGACGATGTAGACCGAAATGAACAAGCGCAACCAAAACAAGAAGAGAGCAAGTTTAAAAAGATAATGAAATCACTGTTTGATTGATTGGCTACAAAGATTAGGAGGAAATTTAAATGTTAGAATTTGAACAAGGATTTAATCATTTAGCGACACTTAAAGTCATCGGTGTCGGCGGTGGCGGTAACAACGCTGTGAATCGAATGATTGACCACGGTATGAACAACGTTGAATTTATTGCGATTAACACGGATGGACAAGCTTTAAACTTATCTAAAGCAGAATCTAAAATCCAAATTGGTGAAAAACTTACACGTGGCTTAGGTGCAGGTGCTAACCCTGAAATCGGTAAAAAAGCTGCCGAAGAGTCAAGAGAGCAAATTGAAGATGCCATTCAAGGTGCAGATATGGTGTTTGTTACTGCCGGTATGGGTGGCGGTACTGGAACAGGTGCTGCGCCAGTTGTAGCCAAAATCGCTAAAGAAATGGGTGCATTAACAGTCGGTGTTGTAACGCGTCCATTTGGCTTTGAAGGCCGTAAACGTCAAACACAAGCAGCCGCTGGTGTTGAAGCAATGAAAGCAGCAGTTGATACATTAATCGTTATTCCGAACGATCGTTTATTAGATATCGTTGATAAGTCTACACCAATGATGGAAGCATTCAAAGAAGCAGATAACGTATTACGTCAAGGTGTTCAAGGTATTTCTGACTTAATCGCTGTATCTGGTGAAGTTAACCTTGACTTTGCAGACGTTAAAACTATTATGTCTAACCAAGGTTCAGCATTGATGGGTATCGGTGTGTCATCAGGTGAAAACAGAGCAGTAGAAGCTGCTAAAAAAGCGATTTCTTCTCCATTACTTGAGACTTCAATTGTGGGTGCGCAAGGTGTGTTAATGAATATCACTGGTGGCGAATCATTATCACTATTTGAAGCACAAGAAGCTGCTGATATTGTTCAAGATGCAGCAGATGAAGATGTTAACATGATCTTCGGTACGGTGATTAACCCTGAGCTACAAGATGAAATTGTAGTAACAGTGATTGCGACTGGTTTTGAAGATAAACCATCATCTCATGCACGTAAACAAGGTCATTCTGGTTTTGGCGCAAGTGCATCACAAACTGCACCAAAAGAATCAAGTTTCGGTAGCCACAATGCACCAGCAACTTCTCAAGAAAAAGAAGTTGAAAGCGGACGTAGTCATACAACAGCGGACGATGATATTCCAAGTTTTATTCGTAACAGAGAAGAAAGACGTTCAAGAAGAACACGTCGTTAATTGTGTATACGTTGATATATGAAATACACTTAAATGTGTAGTGAACTGCTAGGACAATTGTCATTTCTTCATTGTCCTAGCTTTTTTAATGGCATCTTAATTTAAAGCGCTTTACATTTATTCATAAAGGAGTGATTTTTATGGATTTATTCGTTGAAAAACCGCATCATCTCAGTTATCAGCCTAGTTTAGGACATGGTGTTCATATTGGTATAACAACACGACAAGGTGGTTTAAGTGCTTATCCTTCTGATGCCTTTAACATGGCAAGATATGTTGAAGACAAAGCTGAAAACATTACAAAGCATCAAGAAATGCTGGGTCAAGAAATAGGTTTTTCCCCTGAAAACTGGGTTTTTCCAATTCAAACGCATGAAGCTAAAGTATTAGAAGTATCAAAAGAGGATCGAGGTAAAAATATAGAAGCATTATCGAATGATGTATTATTCGGTGTGGATGGGTTATATACGTATGATACAGATACGGTTTTAACTATGTGCTTTGCAGACTGTGTACCGATTTATTTTTACAGTCCAAAACATCATTATATTGCGCTAGCACACGCTGGATGGCGTGGGACAGTAGCAACGATCGTGCACCGTGTACTAGATCAGTTTCCTTTTGATTATAAAGATATTTATGTGGTGATTGGGCCTGCGACATCGAATAGTTATGAGATTAACGATGATATATTGAAAAAATTTCAAAACTTGCCTATCCCAATTGAAGCATATGTTGAGACGAGAGATACAGACAGACACGGCATCGACTTGAAATATGCCAATCAATTGTTATGTGAGTATTATGGCGTTCCTAAAGCAAATATATATCTTACCGATTATTCGACATCCAAAGACTTAGAACGTTTCTTTTCGTATCGTGTAGAAAAAGGTAATACGGGAAGAATGTTAGCATTTATTGGTCAATCATCGAATGAAAGAGGGAATGAATAAATGTCAGTAAAATCGAATTTAGAGGAAATTCAACAAGAGATACGAGAACACGCACATCAGAGAGACGACGAAACATTACCAAACGTGATTGCAGTGACGAAATATGTTACAATAGAGCGAGCTATAGAAGCATATGAAGCTGGTCTTCGGCACTTTGGTGAAAATCGTATTGAAGGCTTTTTGGAAAAGAAAGCAGCATTACCTGATGATGTAAAAATGCATTTTATCGGTTCATTACAATCACGTAAAGTGAAAGATGTCATCGATGAAATAGACTATTTACATGCATTAGATCGTCAAAGTTTAGCTAAAGAGATTAGCAAACGTGCACATCATGAAATTAAATGCTTTGTCCAAGTGAATGTCTCAGGCGAAACATCGAAACATGGTATATCACTTGATGACGTCATTCCATTTATTGAAATGTTAAAAGACTATCGTTATATTCATGTTGTCGGATTAATGACAATGGCACCTTATACTGACGATACAGCATACTTAAAATCAATTTTCGAAAAACTTAAAATTAAACGCGATGAAGTCCAAGCAATGAATCTAACACATGCGCCATGTACCGAATTATCAATGGGTATGAGCAATGATTTCCATATTGCTACGGAAGCAGGTGCGACATTTGTGAGAATTGGAACGCGTCTAGTAGGAAAAGAGGAGTGAATCCATTGGCTATTAAAGATCTGTTTAACGGTTTTTTCTCAATCGAAGAAGATGATGATGAATTCATTGAAGAAGAAGAGCGTCGTCAAGAACGTGAGCAGCAATCACATAATGCACAGCAACCGGCAAAACAGCAAAGTGAGAGACCTCGTGCAATTCAATCTGTGCCTAATAAACGACAAACTACGCGTATGAAGTCTTCTCAAAATGATAAGCAATACCAAGTTGCACAAAAACAAGAGCAAGGGAATGTGGTGAGTATGAATCAAGCCCAAGAGAATTATCAAAGTGGTAATTCAAAAATGTGTTTATTTGAACCACGCGTATTTTCAGATACACAGGATATTGCAGACGAGTTAAAAAACCGTCGTGCAACACTTGTTAATCTTCAACGCATTGACCCAGTATCAGCAAAACGTATCATAGACTTTTTAAGTGGTACAGTTTATGCTATCGGAGGAGATATACAACGTGTGGGTGCGGATATTTTTCTATGTACACCTGACAATGTCGAAGTTGCAGGTAGTATTACAGATCATATCGAATCCATGGGAAATCATTATGAATAAGGGAGAATTCTATGAGTATACAGTTAATCACGACAATCTTTAATTTTCTTTTATTTTTGGTCGAAGCTTATACATTTGGTATGATTATTTATATTTTCATGTCTTGGCTTCCAGGCGCACGTGAAAGTGTCGTAGGTCGCTTTATGGCTAAAATATATGAGCCTTTTTTAGAACCATTTAGAAGAATAATACCGCCACTCGGTTTTATCGATATATCACCGATTGTCGCATTTATCGTACTGAATTTATTTCAACGTGGACTTCGATCCATTTTTAATTTAATCATTAATCATTTTTATTAGTATGAGTATACCGACAAGGTCGTATGTCTCATGAATGAAAAATGTACTGTGTTTCAAATTACTGAGATTGTCGATAATCTTATTTGTTTCGACATGTGTTAGAAGTGTGTTGTATGAATCACATATCACTAATTCAATAATTTGTTTAGGCGTTTCTCAATGGCGGATTGAGAAACGTTTTTGACATTTTAAGAAGAAATGAAGAGCGTAATTTTCTCATAATGAGATAATCAAGGTACTTTAGATTATCATTAGCCATTTACCATTAATCAGTATTACGCTATCGGTTATATAAGCTTAACTTAATCGATACATCAAAAAAGGTGTTGAACAGAAATCTAGCTGATTTCGTAGTTCAACGTCTTTTTTAGTTTGTGCGTTTAATCATGAATTGATGGGTGTGAACGACACTTTTGCTATCAATCATTAAAGAACTTGAAGTTAATGAATTGAATGAGAAGCTTCTTCTTTATTAAAATGCGAAATTAATGATAAAATTAATAGGAAATATATTATTCGTGACTTATTTAATTGAAGCGCGATGAAAATGGATGTATTAATATGAAAAGGAGTTCCATCTTTGGATATTTATCAACATTTTAGACCTGAGGAACATGAACAAATCGATTATTTATTAGATAAAGTAAGGCAGGCTGAAACACAGTATGCGCCTGTGTTAACACACTTTTTAGATCCACGTGGTCAATATATGTTGCAAGTGATTGTAGGTAGTTTTAGTGATTTGCATGTAACTTTTAATGGTGGACATCAAGCTGAAAGGTGCCGTGCTGTAATTGCGCCGACTTATTTTGAACCCACTTTGGATGATTTTGAAATCAGTTTAATTGAAATCCACTATCCTTCAAAATTTGTGACGATTCAACATCAACATGTTTTAGGAACATTAATGTCATTAGGGATTGAACGTGAACAAGTGGGCGATATTATTGTTGCGGATCGAATACAATTCGTTTTGACAAAACAACTGGAATCGTATATCATGTTAGAATTAACACGTATTAAAGGGGCTACGATTAAACTTAATGTTATCCCGTTTGAAGATATGGTACAATCAGAAGCGTATTGGGAGACACATGAAGCAACAGTCAGTGCAACACGCCTTGATGTCGTTTTAAAAGAAATGATCAGAAAGTCACGTACCATAGCGAAAACTTATATTCAACGTAAGCGTGTCAAAGTCAACCACACATTGATTGAGGCAGCTGATTTTCAGCTTCAAGCTGGGGATTTATTATCGATACAAGGATATGGACGCGCTAAAGTGGTTGAAATAGGGAGTCGTACTAAAAAAGATAAACTAAGAATCACCTATCAAACTTTATTTAAATAGTGTATGATGGAGGAGGGCAATTTATGGCTTTTACACCAAGCGAGATTAAAAATAAATCGTTTACGCGTATTAAAAATGGCTTTGAACCTGAAGAAGTTGAACAATATTTAGAACAGTTGAGTCAAGAACTTGAGCGTTTAAGAGAAGATAAAAAGCAATTAGAAAATGTGTTAAAAGAACGCGACTCACATATTCAATCTTTTAAAGATGTTGAAAAATCAGTCGGAGAAGCAATTGTGAGTGCCCAAAGAGCGGCAGATGAAACCAAAGCAGCTGCACAAAAAGAGCATGATGCGATGATTCAAAAAGCACAAGCAGAGGCAAATCGAATTGTAAACGATGGTTTAGAAAAAGCACGTCGTTTATCTTTCCAAACTGAAGATATGAAGCGACAATCGAAAATTTTCCGTTCTCGCTTTAGAATGCTTGTTGAAGCGCAGCTAGATTTATTAAAAAATGATGATTGGGACTATCTCCTTAATTATGATTTAGATGCGCAACAAGTAACTGAGGAAAACTTCCAACATTTAAACCAACAAGATATCACAGCACAAGAGCAACAGGCTGCTCAAAATAACAATGAGAAGCCACAATCAGATGAAAACGAAACAACACAATCTAAAGATGAAACAGACAAGTAAGAAAAGATAAGCATGGATACAGCGAATTAGGGAGAGTGAGAGCCTAATAGATGTCCTTTTCTTATATCACTGTTTTGTTGAATATTAATAAATTTTTGAGAGAACTCTAAGCTGAGTTAATCAGGGTGGTACCGCGGTCAGTCCGTCCCTGTTATTGAGCTTAGAGTTCTTTTTCAGTTAAAGGAGTGTAATGTCAAATGGACTACAAAGATACTTTATTAATGCCAAAAACAGATTTTCCTATGCGTGGGGGTCTTCCTAATAAAGAACCTCAAATTCAACAAAAATGGAAAGAGCAAGATTTGTATCATAAAATTCTTAAGAAAAATGAAGGGAATCCATCATACATTTTGCATGATGGTCCACCGTATGCAAACGGAAGCGTTCATATGGGGCACGCTTTAAATAAAATTTTGAAAGACTTCATTACGCGTTATAAATCGATGCAAGGTTTCTATACACCGTATGTTCCAGGTTGGGATACACATGGTTTACCAATCGAACAAGCATTAACTAAAAAAGGCGTAAAACGTAAAGAAATGTCAATTTCAGAATTTCGTGATCGTTGCCAAGCTTTCGCTATGGAACAAATTGAAATTCAGAAAAAAGACTTTGAGCGTTTAGGTATTAATGGCGATTTCCAAAATCCTTATATTACATTGAAACCTGAATTTGAAGCAGCTCAAATTCGTTTATTCGGTGAAATGGCAGATAAAGGTCTAATTTATAAAGGGAAAAAACCGGTTTATTGGTCACCTTCTAGTGAATCATCATTAGCAGAAGCAGAGATTGAATATCATGATAAACGTTCTGCATCCATCTACGTTGCTTTTGATGTTAAAGACGGAAAAGGTGTTGTTGATGAAGACGCTAAATTTATTATTTGGACAACAACGCCTTGGACATTACCATCTAATGTTGCGATTACTGTTCATCCTGAATTAACTTATGTCCAAATGAATGTAAATGGGACGAAGTATATTATTGCAGAAGCACTTGTTGATAGTGTTGTGGAGCAATTAGGTTGGGATAAAGAGACAATTGTACGTGAGCAAGATTTTAAGGGCTCAGAGCTTGAGTATGTTGAGGCACAACATCCTTTCATTGACCGTATTTCCTTAGTCATCAACGGTGAACATGTCACTACAGATGCGGGTACAGGATGTGTTCATACTGCACCTGGACATGGTGAAGATGACTATATCGTTGGTCAAAAATATGGTTTAGATGTGATTAGTCCTGTCGATGCTAAAGGTGTGTTCACAGCAGAAGCAGGTCAGTTTGAAGGTATGTTTTATGATAAAGCTAACAAAGCTATTACAGAATTGTTAACTGAAAAAGGTGCTTTATTGAAACTCGAATTTATTACACATAGTTACCCTCACGATTGGCGTACGAAAAAACCAGTTATTTTCCGTGCAACACCGCAATGGTTTGCATCAATTTCGAAAGTACGTCAAGATATTTTAGATGCGATTGATAATACGCAATTCAAAGTTGAATGGGGTAAAACACGTATTTATAACATGATTCGTGACCGTGGTGAGTGGGTCATTTCGCGTCAACGTGTTTGGGGTGTGCCTTTACCAGTTTTTTATGCTGAAAATGGCGACATCATTATGACAAAAGAAACGGTGTACCACGTTGCGGATTTATTTGAAAAACACGGTTCAAATATCTGGTTTGAAAAAGATGCGAAAGACTTATTACCTGAAGGATTTACTCATCCTGGCAGTCCAAATGGTGTGTTTACTAAAGAAGAAGATATCATGGATGTGTGGTTTGACTCAGGTTCTTCTCATAGAGGCGTACTTGAAACACGTCCTGAGCTTAGTTTTCCAGCTGACTTATACTTAGAAGGTAGTGACCAATATCGCGGTTGGTTTAACTCATCAATTACAACAGCTGTCGCAACGCGTGGTGTGGCACCTTACAAAATGTTACTTTCTCATGGTTTCGTGATGGATGGAGAAGGTAAAAAGATGAGTAAATCATTAGGAAATGTGACTGCCCCAGATACAGTTGTAAAACAAAAAGGTGCAGATATCGCACGTCTTTGGGTAAGTTCGGTTGACTATCTTGCAGATGTTCGTATTTCTGATGAGATTCTTAAGCAAGTGGCGGATGTTTACCGTAAAATCAGAAACACATTACGTTTCTTATTAGGTAATGTGAATGATTTTAATCCTACAACAGATCGCATTGCAGAAGCCGATTTATTGGAAGTGGATCGTTATGTTTTACATCGCTTAAGAGAATTTACAGCGAGTACTTTAGATCATTATGAGCACTTTGATTACCTTGATATTTATCAAGAAGTTCAAAACTTTATTAATGTTGAACTTAGTAACTTCTATTTAGATTATGGTAAAGACATTTTATATATTGAAAAACGTGACGCACACAAACGTCGTAGTATGCAAACTGTGCTTTTCGAGATTTTAGTTAATATGACAAAATTACTAGCACCGATTATTCCACATACAGCAGATGAAGTTTGGTCACATATTGAACATGTTGAAGAAGAAAGTGTACATTTAACGAATATGCCTGAAAAAGAAGCTGTAGATCAAGCCTTGCTTGATAAATGGGGCCAATTTATGGCACTGCGTGATGACGTTAACCGTGCATTAGAAGCAGCGAGAAATGAAAAAACAATTGGTAAATCTTTAGAAGCAAAAGTAAAAATTGGTAATAGCCCTTCATTTGATACAGTTGAATTTTTAGAAGGCTTTGAAGATTTACATCAACTCTTTATAGTTTCTCAAGTCGAAGTTGTGGATGCACCTCAAGGTGAAGTTTATCAACATGGAACAATCGAAATCGTTCATGCAGAAGGTCAAAAATGTGAACGTTGTTGGAATTATAGTAAATCTTTAGGTACAGTTGCTGGCTTATCTGGATTATGTCCACGATGCCAAGCGGTTGTGAAGACACTATAAGTTAACGTTGGCTTTAAGACAGGAGTCATTTGGCAGTAATTCGATGCATTCTGTTAACTAAAGTCGCCTTATTTGAAAATCAAATATAGCTCACACTATTAACCTTCTAATAACACAAAAATGTTATTGGGAGGTTAATTTATGAAAAAGTAAGCTTCATCTATTTGAATCTATTTTTTCATTATTGTTTTAATTATTCCTTTCGTTTTGAAACAAAGTGGTTATTCAACTTTCACTAATGACGTGTACTTTATTAAGTAAATAGAGAGTATCGTTTACCGTACTTTTTTATATCGTGTTATAATGTAACGGTGATTAAAAGAAAGGAAAAATAATATGAAACGACAATATTATCTCGGGCTTTCAATATTTATAGTGGTTTTGATTTTGATTGCCGATCAAGTAACTAAATTTGTGATTCGGACACAAATGGCAGTAGGTGAATCATTTAATGTGATTCCTCACTTTTTATCTATCACATCACATCGAAATAATGGCGCAGCTTGGGGCATATTAAGTGGTAAAATCACATTCTTTTACATTATTACAGTCATCATTCTCATTGCTTTAGTTGTATTTTTTATTAAAGAAGCTAAAAATCAAATGATGATGCAAATTGCGATAAGCTTACTTTTTGCGGGTGCATTAGGTAATTTTATTGATCGTGTCCGTACAGGAGAAGTTGTAGACTTTGTAGATACGGTCATATTTGGATATGATTTCCCAATTTTTAATATTGCTGATGCAAGTTTAACGATAGGTGTTATTTTGCTTGTGATTATATTACTTAAAGATCAGAACCAAAAAGGTGAGGTGTAACAATGGAAAAATATGAATTTACAATTGATAACGAAGCCCACCATTTACAACGTATAGACAAAATTTTGCCGGAATTTAACTCAGAGTGGTCTCGCAGTCAAATACAAGATTGGATTAAAGAAGGCTTAGTTCAAGTGAATGGGAAAACCATTAAATCCAATTATAAACTTAAAACAGGAGATCACATAGAAGTAACGGAAAAAGAAGTGGTAGAGGCAGATATACAACCGGAAAATTTAAACTTAGATATTTATTATGAAGATGAAGATGTCGCAATCGTCTATAAACCTAAAGGGATGGTCGTTCATCCATCAGCAGGACACTACTCAGGGACGCTTGTAAATGGTTTGATGTATCAAATTAAAAACTTATCAGGCATTAATGGTGAAATTCGACCTGGGATTGTGCATCGTATCGACAAAGACACGTCGGGTTTATTAATGGTTGCTAAAAATGACGTGGCACATCGAAGTCTTGTTGAACAATTAATGGCTAAAACGGTTACGCGTAAATATACAGCGCTTGTCCATGGTCATATTCCACATGAATTTGGCACGATAGATGCGCCCATAGGACGAAATAAAAACGATAGACAGGCGATGGCAGTTGAAGATGACGGAAAAGAGGCTGTTACGCATTTTAATGTAATAGAAAATTTTAAAAACTACACATTAGTCGAATGTCAATTAGAAACAGGACGTACACACCAAATTCGTGTTCATATGAAATATATCGGTTATCCGCTTGTAGGGGATCCTAAATATGGTCCTAAGAAAACGTTAGACATCGGAGGTCAAGCGTTACATGCAGGTGTGATTGGATTTAATCATCCGCGTACAGGAGCGTATATTGAACGTGTAGCACCGTTACCCGAAACGTTTGAACAATTATTAGGACAATTAAGAAAAGAAGAGAAATAAGCTTAATTGCAGAGCGAATAATAATGATAATGGATGTGATTGACATCAAAAGGTCTAATAGTGAATTTTTCTATCACGCATCACAATTATAAAATTAGAAAACTTACTATATAGGCTTTACAAGTCCTGTAAAAAGCGTTACCATTGTTTTAAGAAAAAAATTATAAAAACAAACGTCTTTAATTTAGAGTCCTGTGAGGCTCAAAAGACATGAATAGAGAACGTAAAAATCTTTTCAATCCTAATAAGAATGTGTTTTAAACGTACGAGAGACGTTAAAATGTTTCGATAGGGATATGACGAATTTTGCTTATTCTAAACTCGTGTCTATTAAAGACACGAGTTTTTTGTTAGGAGTGAATAATGTTGGTTGAACGTGTGATTTTAGATGAATCGGCGATAAATCGTACGCTAACACGTATTGCTCATGAAATCTTAGAATATAATAAAGGATCAGACAATTTAGCGTTACTTGGTATTAAAACGCGTGGAGAGTATCTGGCAAAACGTATTCAACAAAAGATTCAACAAATTGAAGAAGTCGAAGTCCCAACTGGCACGATTGATATTACTGACTTTCGAGATGACATTGATGCAAGAAGTCAACAGTTAAATAAGACTTTTGAAATTAATGCAGACCTAACGAATCGCGTGGTCATCATCGTGGATGATGTTTTATACACAGGTCGAACAGTTAGAGCCTCACTTGATGCGATTTTAATGTATACAAGACCTAAAAAGATAGGCCTTGCTACACTGGTCGATCGTGGTCATCGGGAGTTACCAATACGCGCTGACTTTGTTGGTAAAAATATACCGACTTCACATGAAGAATCTGTCAGTGTTTATTTAAATGAAATTGATCAACGCAATGCCGTTGTCATCACATAAAGCCTTTTAATTCAGTACGAGAGACTGACAAAGGACGAGCACATCCTATTTGTATTCATTTTATGCTATTCAAATGTTGTATTTGTAAAAGTGATAATGAATAAAATGTAAAGATGTCAAACCTCAGTCTCTTACCTTAAAAAAGGTGAAGAGACTTTTTTTATGCGAAAGGAAGAAAACTATGGAAAACGATCAAATGTTTAAACGTACCGTTCAACCGGTACTCGATGTGAATGAAAGACCAAAAGCGGGGCAGTGGGCATTTTTAAGTTTACAGCACTTGTTTGCGATGTTTGGTGCCACGGTACTTGTTCCGTTTCTCACTGGACTTCCAGTATCATCGGCCTTGCTTGCTTCAGGAATTGGTACATTATTCTACATATTAATAACGAAAGGAAAGATTCCTGCATACTTAGGCTCAAGTTTTGCTTTTATTACACCGATTATTACAGGTTTGAGCACAAATAGCTTAGGCGATATGCTTGTCGCCTTATTCATGAGTGGTGTGATGTACGTCATTATTGGGATTGCCATTAAGTTAAGCGGTATTAACTGGTTAATGCATCTCTTACCACCCGTTGTAGTCGGTCCTGTCATTATGGTTATTGGTCTTAGTCTTGCACCAACTGCTGTTAATATGGCGATGTTTGAAAATGCAGGAGATATGAAAGGCTACAACCTCAGTTATATTGCAGTTGCAGGCATTACATTATTAGTGACTTTGATTATTCAAGGATTTGCGAAAGGCTTCTTTTCTCTAATTCCTGTACTCATAGGTATTGTCGTGGGATATATTACAGCGATTATATTTGGAATAGTGGACTTTAAACCAGTTGAAAAAGCAGCATGGTTCCAGTTCCCGGATATTTACTTACCATTTGCTGATTATCATCCTTCCATTCATCTCGGTTTGATTACCATCATGTTGCCCATTGTATTTGTAACAGTAAGTGAACATATTGGTCATCAAATGGTCATCAATAAAATCGTAGGACGTAATTTCTTCGAAGATCCAGGCTTACATCGTTCAATCATTGGCGACGGGGTTTCAACAATGTTTTCAAGCATTATCGGTGGACCACCAAGTACAACTTACGGTGAAAACATTGGTGTGTTGGCCATTACAAAAATTTACAGTATTTATGTCATTGGAGGCGCTGCTGTATTTGCCATCATGTTAGGGTTTGTAGGTAAATTTACAGCATTGATTTCATCTATCCCGACACCAGTAATGGGCGGTGTGTCTATATTGTTATTTGGTACAATCGCAGCGAGCGGTTTGAGAATGCTCGTAGAAAGCCAAGTGGATTTTGCTCAAAATCGTAATCTTGTCATTGCTTCAGTCATTTTAGTAATAGGAATTGGAAATATGATGCTTAACTTGTCTGATTTAGGTGTCAAATTAACTATTGAAGGTATGGCATTATCAGCAACAGCAGGTATTTTATTGAATTTACTCTTACCAAAACGATAAACATTAGGAGGTCTTGTCAATGGAACATCTTGTTTCAATGGAACACTTATCTGTAAAAGAAATTGAAAACCTTATTCAAAAAGCTTCTCAATACAAGAAAGGTGAAGACGTACCCAGTTTAGAAGGTCATTATATAGCGAACTTATTTTTTGAAAACTCTACACGTACAAAATGTAGTTTTGAAATGGCAGAACACCGATTAAACATTAAACAAATTAATTTTGAATCAACAGCTTCTTCTGTACAAAAAGGAGAATCGCTTTATGACACTTGTCGTACACTCCAAAGTATAGGTTGCGACGCTTTAGTTATTAGACATGAACAAAATAACTATTATGATGAATTGTTGAACATGGGCATTCCAATCATTAATGCGGGCGATGGAAGCGGCCAACATCCAACACAGAGTCTGTTAGATTTAATGACCATTTACGAAGAGTTTGGACGATTTAAAGGGTTGAATGTTGTGATATGTGGAGATATTAAAAACTCACGTGTTGCGCGAAGTAACTATCACAGTTTGACAGCACTGGGTGCGAATGTTTCGTTCTCAAGTCCTGAAATTTGGCAAGACGATACGATGGAAGCAGAATATGTCGACTTAGATGACGTCATCGATCAAGTGGATATTGTGATGTTACTAAGAGTACAACATGAAAGACATACTGTTGGCTCACATGGGTTTGAAAAAGCTTCATACCATGCACAATACGGGCTCACAGAAGAACGCTACGAAAAATTACAAGAACATGCGATTGTTATGCATCCTGCACCAGTCAATCGGGATGTTGAAATTGCCGATTCTTTAGTTGAAGCACAGCAATCACGAATTTTTAAACAAATGGAAAATGGTGTGTATCTCAGAATGGCTGTACTGACAGAAACAATTAAAAAATAAGGGAGAGAATCGGATATGAAATTAATTCAAAATGCAAAAATGCTAGAAGCAGGTCAATTAAAAAAGGTAGATGTTTTGATTGAAGGTAAAACAATCAAGCAAATTGCTGAATCAATAGAAGCAACAGATGAAATGACTATCATCGATGCAAAAGGTCATTTCTTATCTCCAGGGTTTATCGATATCCATGTACATTTAAGAGAACCTGGTGGTGAACATAAAGAAACGATTGAAACAGGAACGCGTGCAGCGGCTCGCGGTGGTTTTACAACTGTTTGTCCGATGCCTAATACAAAGCCTGTTCCTGACTCTATAGAAAATTTAACGCATTTGAATGAATTAATTGCTAAAAGTGCACATGTGCGTGTATTACCTTATGCTTCAATCACTGTAAGACAGGCTGGGAGAGAACATGTAGATTTTAAAGCACTTACAGAAAATGGTGCTTTTGCTTTTACGGATGACGGTGTCGGTGTCCAACAAGCTTCAATGATGTATGAAGCAATGCAACAAGCTAAAGCTCAAAATAAAGCTGTCGTTGCCCACTGTGAAGACAATAGTTTGATTTATGGTGGTGCGATGCATGAAGGTAAAAGAAGTAAAGCGCTCGGTATCCCGGGGATTCCAAATATTTGTGAATCTGTCCAAATTGCCCGTGATGTTTTATTGAGTGAAGCAACAGGATGTCACTATCATGTTTGTCATGTTTCGACAAAAGAAAGTGTACGCGTGATTAGAGATGCTAAAAAAGCAGGTATTCCAGTAACCGCAGAAGTCACACCTCATCATCTTTTACTAACAGAGGATGATATTCCAGGTGACAATGCAATCTATAAAATGAATCCGCCGCTAAGAAGTCACGAAGATAGAGCGGCATTATTAGAAGGTTTATTAGATGGCACAATTGACTGCATTGCAACAGATCATGCGCCACACGCAGCAGAAGAAAAAGCACAACCTATGACACGTGCACCATTTGGTATTGTGGGTAGTGAGACTGCATTCCCATTATTGTATACGCACTTTGTTAAAAATGGAGACTGGTCATTACAACAACTTGTAGACTACTTAACAACGAAACCTGCACAAACTTTTGATTTACCATACGGTCGTTTAGAAGAAGGTAGCTTAGCAGATTTAACGTTGATTAACTTAGAAGACGAATACGAAATTAAAGCAGAAGACTTCTTGTCTAAAGCATCGAATACACCATTCTTAGGAGAAAAAGTATACGGTAATCCTATTTTGACAATGGTAGAAGGACATATTTGTTATGAGGGGGCAAAATAAAGATGTTTGAAAAACGTTATCTCGTGTTAGAAGATGGATCACATTATACTGGATTTAAATTAGGATCAGACCGCTTAACACAAGGGGAGATTGTTTTTAATACTGCAATGACAGGATATCAAGAAACAATTTCAGACCCTTCGTATACAGGGCAAATTATTACATTTACTTACCCACTTATTGGTAACTATGGGATTAATCGTGATGATTTCGAATCATTGACGCCTACATTAAATGGTGTTGTGGTTAAAGAGGCTTGTACGACACCAAGTAATTTTCGGGCACAAAAGTCGATAGATGAAGTTTTGAAAGAATACGACATTCCCGGTTTGAGTGGTGTAGATACAAGAAGTATTACGAAAAAAATTCGTCAGCATGGGGTTTTAAAAGCTGCTTTTGTAGACCATGAAACAGAAATTGATGAAATGATTCAAAAACTACAAACAATGATATTCCCTAGAACAGAGGTGCCAACAGTTTCTACAAAAACGCCTTATGTTTCAACGGGATTTGATCTTCGCGTGGTACTTGTAGATTTCGGTAAAAAACAAAATATTGTGCGTGAATTGAACGCACGTGGCTGTGAAGTGACAGTCGTTCCTTATGATACATCAGCTGATGAAATTCTTAAAATGCGTCCAGATGGTGTCATGTTATCCAATGGACCTGGAGACCCAGAGGATGTCGAAGTTGCCCTTGAAATGATTAATGGTATTTTAGGTAAAATTCCATTCTTCGGAATTTGTCTAGGCCATCAATTATTTGCCTTATCTCAAGGTGCAAAGTCATTCAAAATGAAGTTTGGTCACCGTGGTGCGAATCACCCAGTGAAAGATTTAAAAACTGGGAAAATTGCGCTTACGAGTCAAAACCATGGTTATGCCATTGATGCAGCATCTATTGAAAACACAGATTTAGAGATTACACATATCGCTATAAATGACGGTACAGTTGAAGGACTTAAACATAAAACGTTACCTGCATTTTCAGTGCAATATCACCCAGAAGCATGTCCTGGACCAACAGATTCTAATTACTTATTCGATCAGTTTGTTGAAATGATGCAACAAAATAAACAAAAGGAGCGCGTTACTTATGCCTAAAAGAAATGACATTGAAACGATTCTTGTGATAGGTTCAGGACCTATTATTATTGGTCAAGCAGCAGAATTTGATTACGCTGGCACACAAGCTTGTTTAGCACTTAAAGAAGAAGGTTATCGTGTCATTTTAGTGAACTCGAATCCTGCTACGATTATGACAGATAAAGAAATTGCGGATAAAGTCTATATTGAACCGTTAACGCATGATTTTATTGCACGTATCATACGTAAAGAACAACCTGATGCATTGCTGCCTACATTAGGTGGACAAACAGGATTAAACATGGCGATTGAACTTCACGAAAGCGGTGTGTTGGCATCAAATCATGTTCAACTTTTAGGTACAAAATTATCATCTATTGAACAGGCTGAAGACCGGGAATTATTCCGTAGCCTGATGAATGAACTGGATGTGCCTGTACCAGAGAGTGATATTGTAAACACGCTTGAACAAGCAATCGAATTTAAAAATAAAGTCGGTTATCCATTAATCGTTCGTCCTGCATTCACAATGGGAGGTACAGGTGGTGGTATTTGTCATAACGATGAGGAATTACATGAAGTCGTTTCTAATGGATTGAAATACAGCCCAGCAACGCAATGTTTAATTGAAAAATCAATAGCAGGCTTTAAAGAAATTGAATACGAAGTGATGCGTGATAAAAATGATAACGCAATTGTTGTATGTAATATGGAAAATATCGACCCCGTTGGTATTCATACAGGAGATTCAGTTGTTGTGGCACCAAGTCAAACACTATCAGATGTGGAATATCAAATGTTGCGCGATGTCTCTCTTAAAGTCATTCGTGCTTTAGGTATTGAAGGCGGTTGTAACGTTCAACTTGCCCTTGACCCACATTCAATGCAGTACTATATCATTGAAGTGAACCCACGTGTATCTCGTTCATCAGCATTAGCTTCAAAGGCAACCGGCTATCCGATTGCAAAGCTCGCTGCTAAAATCGCTGTAGGTCTCACATTAGATGAAATGAAAAACCCTGTTACAGGGACATCTTATGCGGCATTTGAACCAAGTTTGGATTATATTGTATCAAAAATTCCACGTTTTCCATTTGATAAATTTGAAAAAGGTGAGCGCGAGCTCGGCACACAAATGAAAGCAACTGGAGAAGTCATGTCAATCGGCCGTACGTATGAAGAATCATTATTAAAGGCGATTCGTTCACTGGAGTATGGCGTCCATCATTTAGGTTTACCTAACGGTGAATCCTATGATTTGGATTACATTAAATCTCGAATTCAAGCCCAAGATGATGAGCGTTTATTCTTTATTGGTGAAGCGATTCGCAGAGGAACAACACTCGAAGAACTTCATGAAATGACACGTATCGATTACTTCTTTTTAAATAAATTTAAAAACATCATCGACATGGAACATGCGTTAAAAGAAAACAAAGGGGATATCGATTATTTAAGATTTGCGAAGCGTTTTGGCTTCAGTGATCGTGTCATCGCACATCGCTTTGAAATGACAGAGGAAGCGGTATATCAACTACGTCAAGAACATCATATTAATCCAGTATATAAAATGGTGGATACATGTGCAGCTGAATTCGAATCTGCAACGCCGTATTATTATGGAACTTACGAAGAAGAAAATGAGTCTATCGTTACAGAAAAAGAAAAAATAATTGTTCTAGGTTCAGGTCCGATTCGTATTGGTCAAGGTGTAGAGTTTGACTATGCAACGGTACACGCAGTTTGGGCTATCCAAAATGCCGGCTATGAAGCTATTATCGTCAATAACAATCCAGAAACAGTGTCAACAGATTTCTCTATCTCAGATAAGCTTTATTTTGAACCATTAACAGAAGAAGACGTTATGAACATTATTAACTTAGAACGTCCTAAAGGCGTTGTCGTTCAGTTTGGTGGTCAAACTGCAATCAACCTTGCTGATAAATTAGCAAAATATGGTGTGGAAATTTTAGGAACATCATTAGAGAATTTAAATCGCGCTGAAGACAGAAAAGAGTTTGAAGCTTTGTTAAATCAAATTCAAGTGCCACAACCAAAAGGGAAAACAGCAACTTCAGCTGAAGAAGCTTTGGCCAATGCGAGAGACATTGGTTATCCAGTAGTTGTAAGACCGTCTTACGTATTAGGCGGACGCGCAATGGAAATTGTTTATAACGATGACGAGTTAGAAAATTATATGAAAGAAGCGGTTAAAGCAAGCCCTGAACATCCAGTATTAGTAGACCGTTACTTAACAGGTAAAGAAATAGAAGTCGATGCCATTTGTGATGGTGATACGGTTATTATACCGGGAATTATGGAACATATTGAACGTGCTGGTGTTCACTCTGGAGACTCCATTGCGGTATACCCACCACAAACATTAACTCAAGATGAAATCGCTACGCTTGAAGCTTATACGATTAAACTGGCAAAAGGCTTAAATGTCATCGGATTAATTAACATTCAGTTCGTCCTTGCACATGATGGGGTATATGTTTTAGAAGTGAACCCAAGATCAAGTCGCACAGTCCCATTTTTAAGTAAAATCACTGAAATTCCAATGGCACAGCTCGCAATGAAAGCTATTATGGGACAGAAATTATCAGAACTCGGTTTTGAACCCGGTATTCAACCCTATCAAGAAGGGGTATTTGTGAAAGCCCCCGTATTTAGTTTTAATAAATTAAAAAATGTAGACATCACTTTAGGACCTGAAATGAAATCTACAGGTGAAGTCATGGGACGCGATTTAACACTTGAAAAGGCGCTTTACAAAGGCTTAACAGCGGCAGGGATGGAAGTTAAAGATTATGGAACGGTATTAATCACTGTGAGTGATAAAGATAAAGACGAAATGGTCAAAATTGCAAAGCGTCTGAATGAAGTTGGGTATAAAATTATAGCGACAGAAGGCACAGCTAAAAAATTAGCTGAGCATGCGATTAAAGTGCAAACGGTTGATAAAATTGGTGGTCATGACGATCTTATCACAAAGATTCAAAACGGCGACGTTCAAATCGTTATTAACACAATGACTAAAGGTAAAACAATCGAAAGGGACGGTTTCCAAATTCGTCGCGCATCAGTAGAAAATGGCGTGCCATGTCTCACATCACTTGATACAGCAAATGCATTAACGAATGTGATTGAAAGTATGACATTCTCTATGAGAAATATGTAGGAGGTTAAGTTGTGGTGGAAAAATTAACTGTCATCTCTAATCAAAATATTGCGGATCGTATTTATGAACTGAAAGTATCTGGGCCGGCGGTTGCTGATTTAAAGCAACCCGGTCAGTTTGTACACATTAAGACTGGAGAAGGTTCATTACACATGTTACGAAGACCGATTTCAATTTGTGAAATTGATCAAGAAAGCAATAGCTTTACAATGCTTTTCCGTGCTGAAGGAGAAGGTACGAAGCGTATTGCAGCTTTACATGAAGGGGATGAAATCGACATTTTAGCACCACTTGGAAATGGCTTCCCAGTTGATAAAGCGAAACGAAAAGCATTGCTCGTAGGTGGCGGAATAGGGGTACCACCGCTTTATGAACTGTCTAAACAACTCAATCAAAATGGTATTGAAACTGTTCATGTACTTGGTTTTCGTTCATCTAAAGATGTTTTTTATGAAAATCACTTCAAAGCTTTAGGAGAAACACATATTGTAACAGAAGATGGTTCAAAAGGTGAAAAGGGATTTGTTACAACGGTCATTGACCAACTTCCAATCGATTATGATATTTTTTATACATGTGGGCCAAAACCGATGTTAAAAGCATTAAATGAATTAGAAGCTTTAAAGGATGTACCTGGATACATTTCATTAGAAGAAAGAATGGGATGCGGTATTGGTGCTTGTTTTGCTTGTGTATGTCATGTGCCTAATCATCCGACTGATTACGTTAAAGTATGTACAGATGGACCTGTTTTCGAGAGAGGAGCTGTTGTATTATGAGTCGATTAAATGTAGAAATACCCGGTTTATCTCTTAAGAACCCAGTTATGCCTGCCAGTGGTTGCTTTGCTTTTGGCGCAGAATACGGACAATTTTATGACTTGTCTGATTTAGGCGCAATCATGATTAAAGCAGCTACAAAAGAAGCAAGGTTCGGTAATGAAACACCGCGTGTTGCCGAAACGGATAGCGGTATGATTAATGCCATCGGATTACAAAATCCTGGCGTCCATCATATTATTGAACACGAATTGAAAGCGTTGGAAGCATATGATGTGCCAATTATTGCGAATGTAGCCGGTTCTTTGGAAGAAGATTATGTCTACGTTGCAGAGCATATTTCTAAAGCGCCAAATGTAAAGGCACTAGAATTAAACATCTCTTGTCCTAATGTCAAAGAGGGTGGCATGCAATTTGGTGTCGATCCTGAAGTAGCAGCTGAATTAACACGCAAAGTTAAGGCAGTATCTTCTGTGCCGGTTTATGTCAAATTGTCACCTAATGTGACCAATATTGTGGAAATGGCTCAAGCTATCGCTGAATATGCAGATGGACTTACAATGATAAATACCCTTGTTGGTCTTAAAATCGATCCTCGTACGGGCCAACCTATTATTCATAATATTATCGGTGGCTTAAGTGGTCCTGCAATTAAGCCAGTCGCATTACGAATGGTCTATGAAGTAAGAAAAGCATTGCCTCATATTCCTATTATCGCAATGGGTGGTGTACAAAACGCTCAAGATGTCATTGACTATATTTCAGTGGGTGCAGATGCGGTTGCTGTAGGGACTGCAAATTTCCAAAATCCATTAGTATGTAAAGAAATTATTGATGACTTACCTGAACGATTAGATGAACTTAATGTTCAACACATCTTAGATATAAAAGGACGCACGCAGAAAGGATTGTCAGTACATGAGAAATGACCCCATTATCGCATTAGATTTCGCAACTGAAGCGGATGTTATCGCATTTTTAAACCACTTTGATGAATCTTTATTTGTTAAAGTGGGCATGGAACTTTTTTATCAAACAGGACCTGAGCTTATCAAAAAGATAAAAGCATTAGGCCATGATATTTTTCTCGACTTGAAATTACATGATATTCCAAATACAGTGGGCAAGGCGATGGAAGGATTAGCTCAACTGGATGTTGATATGGTTAACGTTCATGCTGCCGGTGGATCAGAAATGATGAAACGTGCCGTTGAAGGTTTAAAAAAACATAATCCGAATATTAAACTGATCGCAGTAACGCAACTTACATCGACATCAGAAACACAACTTCATCATGAACAAAATATTCAAACAACAATGGAAGAAGCGGTGTTGAATTATGCGCAACTTGCTCAACGCGCTGGACTTGATGGTGTTGTTTGCTCACCATTAGAAGCGAGTCTATTAAAAGCGGAATGTGGAGAGAACTTCTTAAAAGTGACGCCAGGAATTCGTCCGGCGAATAGTAGATCAGATGATCAAAAAAGAATAACGACACCTGAAGATGCAAAAAAACGTGGGTCCACGCACATCGTTGTTGGTCGACCTATTACACAAAGTGACAATCCTGTAGAAAGCTATCATCAAATTAAGGAAAGTTGGTTAAATGAATGTCAAAATTAATTGCAAAATCATTATTAGATATTGAAGCAGTTTCTTTATCTCCAAACGAGATGTTTACATGGAGCTCGGGTATCAAATCGCCGATATACTGTGATAATCGTGTGACGTTAGGTTATCCTGAAGTACGTGAAGCAATCCGTGATGGTTTAATACAACTTATTGAAAAACACTTTCCAGATGTTGAAGTTGTTTCTGGAACAGCAACTGCGGGCATTCCACATGCAGCCTATATCTCAGATAAAATGAGTTTGCCGATGAATTATGTACGCTCAAAAAGTAAAAGTCATGGTAAGCAAAACCAAATAGAAGGTGCATTAAGTAACAATAAAAAAGTAGTGGTTGTGGAAGATTTAATTTCGACGGGTGGTTCATCGATTACAGCAGTTAATGCTTTACGTGAAGCAGGAGCGGATGTATTAGGTGTCGTTGCCATCTTTACATACGGATTAAGTAAAGCTGATGAAATGTTTAAAGATGCCAACGTGCCTTTTTATACGTTGAGTCATTACGATGAGTTAATCGAAGTTGCGCAAGCTGAAGGTAAAATCTCAGAAGCAGATATTGAAACATTAATTAATTGGCGTAATCAACTTTAATTGAGAGATACGCAATAGAAAGAGCGGGATAAGAAAATCAATTTGATTGCTATCCCGCTTCTTTATATTGCGCCCGGCATGGGTAACAACTTGACGGTGAAAGTCCGTTACAGGCTTGGTAGTAGGAACTGTTA
>NZ_PNRJ01000002.1:0-263291 GCF_011174885.1 Staphylococcus sp. 191
TCAAGATGCAGACGCTGCAGAATACAATGGTGGATACAACCCGAACGACCCAACTTCATATAGCTACAGCTACACAATCGACCAACAAGGTAACTACCACTTCCAATGGGAAGGTAACTGGTCACCAGCTCAATTCAACGGTGGAAACGCATCTGCAAACTACTACACAGCAGAAGATAATACAAATCATCACTACACTGGTGCAACTTATGCTGCGCCACGTCAAACATACAGTGCACCTAGAGCATCATATAACTACTCAGAATCAACAACACGTTCTTACCAAACATCAAACAATGCTTCACGTTCTTACCAAACAACAAGCACATCAACGCGTTCAATCTCAAACGGTTCAGCTGGTACAAACTTATACACTGCTGGTCAATGTACTTACTACGTATTTGATCGCGTAGGTGGTAAAATCGGTTCTACATGGGGCAACGCAAATAACTGGGCAAGCGCTGCTGCTGCCGCTGGTTACACTGTAAATAATCGTCCATCAGCTGGTGCTATTATGCAATCAACTTCAGGTGCATTTGGTCACGTTGCATACGTTGAATCAGTAAACAGCAATGGTTCAGTTACAGTTTCAGAAATGAACTACGGTCACGGACCTGGTGTTGTAACTTCACGTACAATTTCAGCAAGCCAAGCTGCTGGTTATAACTTCATTCACTAATTACAATATCATTTAAAAAAAGGTTTGGGTGCAATCGCCCAAACCTTTTTTTAAAACCAATATGCAATCGTAATCCAATATCCAAATGCGAATAAATATAACAGCGGAAAGTTTTCCATGTTTTTAGCTTTGATTTGTTTGTAAACGACATGAATACCAATGCCTACAAACACCGCTGTTAATAACAATCGAACAATGAGCATTATTGATATGGAGCCAGTGACAAAAAGGCTTGGGATACGTGAAAATGCCATTAGTAGCGTCAAAACGACGATCATAATGGTATATACGATTGTGTCAATCGACCGATACAAATGTGAATACGTCCAAGCCACAATCAAGCCAAATAGCGTGATTAATATGGCTTCATGGATACGTTCATACAAATTAAGGGTACCTGCCTTATAAAGTACAATCGCTACAAAATACAATATAAGGCTGATAACCCAAAATAATATTGAAGGACTTTTTAATTGTTGTTCATCATGGTTGATGTATCGGTGAATCCCAAACCATAATAGTGACATCGCTACAAGAACTATTAAGTAAAACATGGAATCACCTCATTTATATTTAATATATTTCCTTTTTTGCAAGAGTTAAAACATATTTCATGCTCATTTTTATAACATATGCACTATATTTTATAAAAAGGCACCACATTCTTTTCAATGTCCCCTTTACAAAAAACAAGGAGCGACAATGTCATCGTTATGATTTCATTGTTTCACTCCTCGAATAAATTCTAACTGTTATGTTTTATTTTTATGTTATATCATAGCAAGATTTCATTAAAATCAAAGCCTTTAAGCTTGCGCTTTCTTTTTAATGCCAATCCCTGTAAAGCCATAAAATACAGCAATCATGACACATAAATAACAAGGGACTGCCCAAACAAAGAACTCACCGACACCAACACCTAACTGTTGTGTATAATAAATACCTGATGTGCCCCAAGGGATAAGTGGAATAATCATCGTACCTGAATCTTCCAGTGTTCGAGACAAGTTAACACGATCTAGCCCCATCTTGTCATAAAGTTGCATCATCAGTACACCAACCATAATAATAACAACTGATGCAACACCGGCTGCTAATACCATCATTAATCCACCGATGACCGTGACAAGAATCAACTGACCCACTGTATTGACATTTTTTGAAATACGATGTAGTAAGACATCTAAACAACCTGCTTTTTCAACAATACCCGCAAAGGCATAACCACAAAATATCGTGACGATGATTTGTGTCATGCTCATCATGCCACCTTGTTCAATTAAGCTAATCGCCTTTTTAGATAAATCAGATTGTGTGACTAACATATCTTTACTAAAACCATTAAAAGTTGCGATAAAACCATTTTGCAATTTAAATCCGTGATCAAGCCAACCTACCAATATCGCAACAACACTTGAAATGAGCATCGATGGTACAGTTGAAATTTTAGCCACTAAACAAATGATAATTGCGATTAAAGGTAACCAGATGAAGAAATTAATATGGTACATCGCTTCGATATCTTTAAGCAGACCATTGACTTGACTTTCCTTAGCTTGAACAGCAAAGCCACTCGACGCAATATGCCAGACAATCAAGCCGATAATTGAAGCTGGTACCGTGGTCCATATCATATGCTTGATATGACTGAATATGTTAACACGTGTAACTAAAGCAGCCAGATTTGTTGTATCTGAGAGTGGTGACATTTTATCACCGAACACAGCACCTGAAATAATTGCACCTGCTGCCATACCAGCTGGAATATCCATGTTTAAAGCAATTGCCATTAATGCAATACCAGCTGTAGATGCAGAACCCCATGCTGTCCCTGTTGCAACTGAACAAATCGCTGAAATTAAAAATGCTGAGACTAAAAAGTAACTCGGACTTAAAAATTTCAAACCATAGTATATTAATGCAGGCACCGTTCCAGAATACATCCACGTCCCTACAATAATCCCTACGGATAGAATAATAAAAATTGCGGGCATCGCTGTAGATAAACGATCTGTAATGCCTTCTTCAAGATCTTTCCAACGTAAACCAACACGCCATGCAATCCAAGAGGCATACGCAGCTGAAATAATCAGTAAAGGCTGTACAGGTATTTTAAACACAATAAAACCGACACAGACGACAATCATCATTACGACGATAGTTGATAGTGACTCAATTAAAGTTGGTTTTCTTTTCATACACAACACGCTCCCCTTTGTTCGCTTAGTAAGAAATCAGACCGACTTTCTCTCTCCCTAAATATTCAATTGTTAGCCCTTCATTAAAGAAATCACGTTCTAAAATGGTAGAAGCAATCACAATAATGGCGTCTATGTTCGGCGTTGGGACACCGATTTCACGGCCTAAACTTGACCAAAGCACCAATCCATATGCGATATCTTCTGTTAAATAACGATTATTGACTTTATTAGGTCCTGGGATTCGTGAAAAAACAGGACTGTGGTTAAAGAGCTTGTTAAGTGGCTCATCTTCCATTTCTCGCTCTAAGTAACCCCGTTCTATACGTGCTTCTTTAGCTGTTTCTAATTCAAAGCCCAGCTTACGACCAAGCGTTAATCTTTCGACTTCAACTGCATGAAGCAAGCGTACAGTGTGATTTGTGATACCTTCTTTATAAAGTGCGAAATCACCACTATAGTCAATACGTCCAACATTTAATAATGTAGGGCCTGGATGTACTTCTGGATTCCCATTTTCTAAGTTTGTACGCCACAAACTTTCTTCTTTAACAATATATGGATAAATTTGTTCCACTTTTTTAAATGTCTCAACTAAATCATCTTTATCAAAAGTAGAGAAATAAACTTTACGTACATTTAAAGATAAATCGACACTCGCTGTTGAAAAGTCAACACGTGTCCCATACGTTAACGTATTCGCTTCTGCAAATACTGGCGATACATCTAAATGATATTCTTCTAATACTTTCATAAAGCGCGCTGAACCCATTGCAGCCGCCATATTAAAGAAGACAATTTGGTCATCTTTAATATACGGTGCCATCAATTCAGCATAATACTCAATAAATGAAGACGGAATACATAGCATTACAATTTCAGCGTCCTCTATAACATACGCCATGTCATCACTGATATTTGTAAAGTTTACAAAACTTTCTTTACCTTCATTATAAAAATTAAAGCCGCCTTGTTCTATCGCTTTATCAAATTTATTAATAGATTGGTTACGACAATAAAGTTTGACTTCGTGTCCTTGATCGACCATATCAACAGCTGCTGTAACCGCACCATTTCCTGAACCTACTACCGCTATTTTCATATGTTTACCCTTCTTTCTCGACTGTTTTTTACTTCCATAGCACTGAGCAACATATTTGTGACTCATCAAGCATCGTAACAGAACCACGATAAAAAGAAAACAGTTTTATCAATGATTTCACTATTTTCTACCTACTTTATTCTTCATACCCTCTCTTCCCCATTATTATGTTTAAAATTTCAAATCGATTCTCCTCTTTATTGGTTATAATTCCTTTATTATCAATGGTTTAGCGTATATTATCCCAATAGAAATCGTCTTACCTTTAATGGAACGTTTAGATTTACAATTGATTAGGCTTCTTTATTTAAGTTACATCCCATCCATGCAAATTGAAGCATTCAAATGAAGCTCCTGCCAACAATTTGCTTCTCTAGTTGAATTATGATAGATGATCATCACAAAATCATTTTTAATATTACAAGTTCTGTAATAGTCCTACACTTGATATTTATACTTTGAGGTCTGTATCACTGACAGTGACAGTTTTTATAAGATATTTCATTTAAAATGACAAGATTACATATTTTCCCAAAGCCTTTTTAATTCAATTACAAAATTGTAACATTCCACACAGACCCTATATTTTCTGATAAAGTGTTCATTGTCGTTGAATGAACGATTAATTCTTTATAACAACTTAAAACTTAATTAACTTTACCAATTCAAATAGACGAGAAATATTGAGGAGGACTTTTTATTATGTTAAAAAAAATCGCTACAACAACTACATTAACGGCAGGCTTGGGTGCTGCTTTAGTCGGAATTCAACACAATCAAGCAGATGCTGCAGAAAACAATTACAGTTTTTCTTACAATTATAATTACAATACAGATGGTACAAATTATGATTATCAATCAAGTAGTAACCAAACTTCATCATACGGTCAAAACACAACTACAACTTCTACTTCAACACATGCTACTGGTGTGACAAGTGCAGGCAATCTTTATACAGCAGGTCAATGTACTTGGTATGTATATGACAAAGTTGGTGGAAAAATTGGTTCAACATGGGGCAATGCTAATAACTGGGCAAGCTCAGCATCAGCTGCAGGATTCAAAGTAGATCATAACCCAGAAAAAGGCGCTATTTTACAATCCAATGATGGACCTTTTGGCCATGTTGCTTACGTTGAATCTGTCAATAACGACGGTTCAGTAACTGTTTCTGAAATGAACTATAATGGTGGACCATTCAGTGTCAACTCACGTACAATCTCAGCTTCAGAAGCAGCATCTTACAACTATATCCACATCTAATAATAAAATTGATAAAAACCATTGTCGACTTCAAGCGTCCACAATGGTTTTTATGTTTTCTAGACCTTTCTACAACATAACTGAGCTGCGTTATAGAAATAAAGTTATTCTATTAAAGTACGAATACATCGTGTTAATGACTAAAATATTTAAAGTGATATCAATGCTTTAAATGTATTAACCTCTCTAAGTCCTATCCCTTTCCCCTTAAACAATGAAGGAACATCTGCTAGCGCTAATAAAATCATCATACTGATTTTTTGAGGTTGTCGTTTGTTTGCACTTCTTATATCATAGTGCTATATGCAAAAAGGGAGGTTGTTTGAGATGCAATGGGCAAAAGTTGTTATTGCCGGCCTGTTGGAAGTGGTATGGGTGATTGAATTAAATCATTCTCACCACTTTTATCAATGGGTCTTGACGATTGCTTTAATAGGCTTAAGTTTTTGGATGATGGTTTCTGCTTCAAACCACCTTCCAGTGGGCAGCGTTTATGCTGTGTTTGTAGGACTCGGTACAGTGGGAACGGTCACAGTAGGGATGCTCTTTTTCGATGAGACGATCAGTTTTGTTAAAATCTTATTGATAACATTGCTTTTAACTGGCGTCATTGGTCTAAAGTTAACCTCAGATAAGGAGAACGAACAAGCATGAGTTGGATTGCTTTAATATTTGCAGGATTACTTGAAGTTTTAGGTGTGCTATGGTTAAATCAATTCGCCCAAACACATCAAAAACGCTATGTCTTATTACTTGCCGTTACATTTGCATTAAGTTTATTTAGTTTATCTTTAGCAATGACAACGATACCGATGGGCACTGCATATGCGATATGGACTGGCATAGGCACTGCAGGTGGCACAATTTTAGGCATGTGGATTTATCATGAATCTAAAGACGCTTTAAGAATATGTTTTATTACTTTGATTATTGTTTCTGCAATTGGCTTACGTATGCTGACCTAAACGGCTATCCTTGTATTATAGAAAGGGGTTTCATATACTAGAAGTGAAAGGTGGGAGTATTTCATGAAAAAAGTATTTATTGCAGGTCCGATTCCAGAAGAAGGACTAAAATTACTCAAATCATATTTTGACGTAGAGATGTACGAAGGTGAAGGTATTATAGATAAAGAAACACTTAAAGCGGGCGTTAAAGACGCCTTTGGTCTTGTGAGTCTGCTTTCAACAGAAGTGGATCAAGAGGTCATCGATAGTGGAGCAGAATTAGAATTTATTGCCAACTACGGTGCAGGTTTTAATAATGTTGATGTCGATTATGCACGTTCTAAAAACATCGGGGTTTCAAATACACCCAAAGCTTCTACACGCTCAACTGCTGAATTAACATTTGGTATTTTACTTGCTGTAGCGCGTCGTATTCCAGAAGGCGATCAATTAATGCGCCACGAAGGATTTGGCGGCTGGGCTCCCCTCTTTTTCCGTGGTCGCGAAGTTAGTGGTAAAAAAATCGGTATCATTGGCTTAGGTGAAATTGGTTCAGCCGTAGCACAGCGTGCAAAAGGATTTGATATGGAAATTCTATATACAGGGCCACATCAAAAACCTGAAAAAGAGAAAGAATTAGGCGCACAATATGTTGACTTAGAAACTTTACTCAAAACAGCTGACTTTGTCACAATCAATGCGGCGTACAATCCTTCAATGCGTCATATGATCGATAAAGTACAGCTAGAATTGATGAAGCCAACAAGTTATTTAATTAATGCGTCACGGGGCCCAATTGTGCATGAACAAGCTTTACTTGAAGCTTTGCAGAATAAGACTATCGAAGGGGCTGCTTTAGACGTTTATGAATTTGAACCTGAAATTACGGAGGGGCTCAAATCGTTAGATAATGTCGTGATTACGCCTCATATTGGTAACGCCACATACGAAGCAAGAGATATGATGGCTGAAATTGTTGCGAATAACTTGATAAAGAAAGCAAAAGGGGAAAAACCTGATTACATCGTTAACGAATAAATAACATCCTATGATTGTTTTACCCTTTTACATGATATTAGGCATGTTGATAAAGGGGACGTGTTTCAAACAAATTAATACACATGTGATTAAAACGATGCCAAACGATACAATGGTAGAAGATAACTGAGCGGGACAGAAATAAATACGCTTTCTCTCCTGCTCTATATAAAAGCAACCGTAAGGATCACTTAAAATGTGTCTTACGGTTGCTCTTTTATTTTGTTATTCACTTTTTGCTTTGTATAAAAACCGTGTTTGTGCAGTGACAAATCGATCCGGAGTCATTTTCATACAACGATTTCTCAATGCTATAAGCCCACTATTTTGATATTGTGCAATACGCCCAATTCGACGTGACTGCTTAATCACCTTTTTAGTATGTTTGACACGCAAACGATCATAACGCTTAAGCGCCTCACTTAATGTTGAAAAACGTTTTAATACATTAGTCAAGACAATCGCATCTTCCATCGCTTGACCTGCACCTTGTCCCATATTCGGTGTCGTCGCATGTGCAGCATCTCCAAGTAATACTACACGTTCTTGATAAACGAAAGTTGAGAGTGGTTTCAAATCATAAATATCGTGGTGTAATATCTCCGTCTCTGGTTGATGATCGAGCACTTGCCGAACAGCGTTTGGAAAGTGATTAAAATAAGCTTGTAAATAAGGCTTGTTAAAATGTTTGTATGCTACATCATTTTCTTTGGCGTTAATAGTCGCAAACCAATACGCACGCCCGTTTAATAATGGTACGATACCGAAGCGTCCTTTTTTATCCCAGTATTCTTCCGCAATATGATCGAATTGAGACATATCCTCTACAACGCCACGGAAACACGTATAACCTTGATAATTGATTTTCACATTAGGCTGTACTGCGTCTCTCACTTTTGAATGTATGCCATCTGCCCCAATACATAAATCGACCGTGACTGCTTCATGGCTTTCGAATTGAATACGCACACCTTCCGCTACACGTTCAACCGTAGTGACATAATGATTAAGATGAAGTATTTTTTTATCGACATAGGATGCGATTAAATCCATTAAATCTTGTCGTAATAATGTGATATTCGTTGATTGTTGAGACAAAGTCGCTTGACTTAAAACTGTCCCTTTTGTATCTAAAACGCGCATTTGTTGGAGTACTTGTCCGGCATTTTTCAGACCTTTCGCTAAATCATGATGGCCTAATTTGACAAGGACGTTATCACCGATACCAATGCCTGCACCTATTTCTCTTAATGCGTCTTCTTTTTCAAATAGGTGAACGTCATGGCCTTGCTCTTTTAACAATACTGCTGCCGTTAAGCCTCCAATGCCTGCACCTATAATCCCAATCTTCATAATGATTCACCTCGTTCTTTACAGTCAAATATCAGTGTATCACAAAATGCCACAGACACCTATCTCACTTTGTTTAATTTTTAATATTTGCATCTCTGTTCACTTTTCTCCAAAGCTTATGTGTCGGTACTGTATCTCAATATATAGAATAGATGAAATAAAAAAGAACAAATACATGGCGTTTTCTATCAAATCGCACATCTCACGCTTAATCGATAAAGAAACACTTGTATTTGTTCAACTCTATTTTATCCTTTTTGGTAAAAGTCTTTTCGAATATCATCCTTTTTAATCCCATAATGCTCATAATAAATAGACATGCGCTCTGCAATTTTCCGCGCCCAGTCGATATCACTCGCATATTGGTTTGTTGCAGGCTGTTTGGGATTCCAACGCATTTGATACAAATTCAATTGGCCGTTCTCAAAATAGTTTTGCCTCACAAACTTAGCCCCACCCATAATCGCCTGACGGGGTGATGTCCAATTTGCTTTTTGCGCGTAACTCGAACCTGTTTTAACTGCGTCGCTATCAAAAGCGCCAATACCAAAGAAATTAAAATATTTTTTCTTTCCTGACTTAACGCCTTGTGCAAGTTCAGATTTGCCTTCTCCAGTCTCCAGTTGAGCATGACTAATCAAATAAATGACATTCACATCATACTTATTTTGCGCATCTAGAAACGCTTTTCCTTGTCCTTCAAGAATGCCTTTTCCTTTTAGCATTTGATTGACTTCTTTTTCAGACATTTGAACAGCTTCTGATAAATCCATATACATCAAATCTGAGTCTTTCCGTTTAATTTCCATTGCGTTTTTAACGTCTTGATGAGACGCTTTAACAAATTGATGGCTTTCTGATTTTGTATGTAACGCCTCACCTTTTACTTGCTTGTCATAGGCTTCTGAAAATGTATGTGTTTTGTCATTTTTAAATAGTGAGGTCTCATTAATCAGTAGTAAAATCGCAAAAATGGTTAATATTAAAATCAGCAATGCACGTGATGGTTTTTCTTTAATGAACCGCTTCATATTTTTGAAAGACTCCTTTTTGTATTGACACTATCTCGTCACAAAAATAACGCATATCACGATAACGAGCACGATAAAATAGGAGGCATTGACTACAATTTTAAGTGTTCGATTTCCATGAAATAGCATATTAAATAATACAAGGCTTAACCCTAAAGAAACGATAAAACAAATTAAAGCCAGCCAAGCACTTACAAATAACAACATTAAAACGCCAAGCACGAGTAAAACGTTTGAAATAATGCCTAGTATTTTTATATTTCTTGTATCCATCTCTTCACCTCTTCGCACCGCTTTATTTTATCATGAAACCTCCTTCATCGCGACTTATCACTTTAAGACAAGCTCAAATTTTATTACGCAATATTGATGATAATAGAGAAAATGAGTTGAGACATCATTACATCTCAACCCATATAACCCGAATATATCATCATTAATGCATAATACGTTATGCTATTGACTTAAGTCTACATAGAATAGAGACTTTTCAAGGCACGCAATACGAGATACGCGACTTAGCGTGACATCCCTTTTAGCATATTTAAAAAGTATGTTAAACTTTGATTCATTTCGTCATCTTTTAACACGCGCATAAATCCTGCAATAGAAGTTCGAGCATTCGGACTTGCTTGATTGGCAACATGTAAGCCTTTATTCACTTTATTTAATAAGACACGCAATGCTTCAGGATCTAACGCGCCCAACATAAGCACCATTTGCCCCATATTATGAATGACACCGCTGTATTGATCTTTGTTTAACTCATTTGTCAATTTCTCAGCAATGACACCACGTTGTTTAACAGCACCTTTTGCCGCATCTAAAATCTTCGCATCATCTAATGCGCGGACTAACTCAATCGCTTTTAAAATACTGTCTTTATTTTCTGCAATGGCGTCCGTCACTTCAGTGAGACGCTCTGCTTTGATTTCTGCTTCACTTTTTTGTATACGTTTAATTTTAGATATTCTTTCAGCCATTACTTCATCACCTGATCCCCTGGGAAGACATAGTCAGGTCTTGCCCATTTTTTATCAACACGGACACTATATTGTGGATGACGTGTTTGGTTTCGGAAGTTCGTTGGATTAAGTAGTGATTTACCACGCTGACTTAATACTTCCATACGACAACATGTTGATTTATATGCAGGTGTATGTGTTTCAGGATCCGTCACACTACTCGTTAAGTAATTAATCGCACCTTGACTATTATCGTTTAATGGTAGATAAATTTGCTTACCTTTCACGCGATTGGTCACATGGACGTGGACTGTTGCTTCACCTGTTTCAGAAATCAATTTAACCGCAGCACCTTCATGAATGTCTCTTTCTTCTGCTAACTGAGGTGAAATTTCAACAAATGTTGTAGGCATTTTGTATTGTAAGCCTGGAACTTTATAAGTCATATTCCCTTCATGGAAGTGTTCTAACAAACGACCATTATTGACATGTAAATCATAAAGTTCATTAGTTTTATAGAAATTATTGAAATCAAGTGGATAAAATTTAGCTTTACCATTATCAAAATTAAAGCGTTCCGTAAATAATAACGGTGAATCTTTACCATCTGCTTCAACTGGCCATTGTAAACTGTTATAGCCTTCTAAGCGATGGTATTTCACACCTGCAAACATAGGTGCTAAATCAGACGCCTCGTCCATAATTTCTGAAGGGTGTTGGTAACCCCAATCAAATCCCATTTCTTTCGCAATCAGTTGCGTAATTTGCCAGTCTGGTTTCGAGTCACCTAATGGTTCAAGTACTTGGTATAAACGCTGGAAACGACGCTCTGTATTAGTAAATGTACCTTCTTTTTCTAAAGATGGACTCGCCGGTAAAACAACATCTGCGTATTCAGCTGTAAATGTTAAAAACTCATCTTGTACAACTAGGAAATCCACTTTTTCTAATGCAGCTTGAACATAGTTGATATTGGAATCCACAATCCCTGTATCTTCTCCTAAAATAAACATGCTATGCACGTCACCTGCATGAATGTGATCCATCATTTGGTGGTTGTCATAACCCGGTTTACTTGGCAAAGTGACACCCCATCGCGCTTCATAACGGCGTCGCGCTGCATCGTCTTTTACACCTTCATAACCTGGCAGTTTATCCGGCATACTACCAAAGTCAGAACAACCTTGCACGTTATTGTGTCCTCTTAAAGGATAAGAACCTGCGCCTGGCTTCATATAATTACCTGTTGCAAGTAACAAATTAGAAATGGCAGTACTCGTATCAGAACCTGTTTCCTGTTGCGTTACACCCATAGCCCAACAAATCGCTACAGTATTGACACTTACAATCTCTTTCGCAAGCTGAATTAAGCGTTCTTTCGCAATACCAGTCGTCTCTTCAGCAAATTCCATTGTATAATGCTCAAGTGATTGATAATAATCATCAAAATGATCTACCCATTGTGTGATGAAAGCTTTATCATGCCAATTTTGATCAATAATATATTTCGTTACCGCAGAAAGCCAAACTAAATCTGTACCCGGATGAGGTTGGTAAAATTCATCCGCACGTTGGGCCATTTCATGTTTACGAATATCGAAAACGTGCAATTTTTGACCAAACAGTTTATGCGAACGCTTAATGCGTGACGCAATGACAGGGTGAGCTTCAGCTGTATTTGTACCGACAGTAATTACCATTTCTGCATTACCAATATCTTCTATTGAACCTGAGTCACCGCCGTGCCCTACTGTACGGAATAACCCTTTCGTTGCAGGTGCTTGGCAGTATCTTGAACAATTATCTATATTATTCGTGCCAATGACTTGACGCGCTAATTTTTGCATTAAATAAGATTCTTCATTAGTGGCTTTTGAAGAAGAAATAAATGTGAGTGCATCTGGACCATAGTTGTCTTTAACTTCTTGCATGCGTTTAGCAACGTATGCAATGGCTTCGTCCCACTCTACTTCTTCAAATTGATCGTTACGACGAATCAATGGTTTTGTTAATCGCTCTTCAGAATTCACATAATCCCAACCGAACTTTCCTTTTACACATGATGAAATTTTATTCGCAGGTGAATCGTGAGACGGTTGTACTTTTAAGATTTCGCGATCTTTTGTCCACACTTCAAAGCTACATCCTACACCACAATATGTACAAACAGTTTTTGTCTTTTTAATCCGTTCTTCACGCATTGCCGCTTCCGAGTCGGATACAGCGAATAATGGACCGTAACCAGTCTCGGCTTTTTTAGTTAAATCAATCATGGATGCCAAAGTGCCTGGTTCAATGTCTGTCATATAACCGGCATTACCCACCATGTTATTTTCCATCATCGCATTACAAGGACAAACAGTGGCACATTGACCACAACCTACACATGATGAATCATTAATAGAGACATCATTATCCCAAATAACACGAGGTTGTTCACGTTCCCAATCGATGGAAAGGGTTTCATTCACTTGCACGTCTTGACAGACCTCTACGCATCGACCACATAGTATACATTGGTTTGGGTCATATCTATAAAAAGGACCGAAATCGACCTCGTACGGTTTCGGCTTATATTCGTAAGATTGATGCTCCAATCCCCATTCGTCCATTGTATTGTGAATTTCACAATTTCCATTATTATAATCACATACCGTACAGTATAATTGGTGTTTCTCTAAAATACGATCTAATGCTTCTTTTTGGCTGTCTTGAACACGTTGATTCGTTGTATTAACGACCATTGAGCGATTAATCGTTGTCCCACATGCACGTACAATTTCACCATCAATTTCAACAGCACATGTGTCGCACGTTTGTATAGGGCCTAACGATGGATTATAACAAATCGAAGGTACAAACGTATCTTGTTCTTTAATCAGCTCAAGTAAGTTTTTGCCCGGTTCTACAAGATAATCTTTACCATCTAAAGTGACTACCAGATGCTCTTGCATAATATCCCCTCCATTATATTTTTATCTTTCCTAAGATGCCCCCACATACTTAGTTACTTTTATTTTATACCCTTCATAAGAAAATGTTAACTATTTATGAAAATGCCACTAAAAAAAATTTATGTGTTTAAATATGTATCTTTATCATCAATTTTTACAACAAATAAAAAAGATAGGTAAAACGACTGACAATTTTAAAATAATCCTTACTTGTCATCGTATGACCTATCTTTAATGTTATATTTTAGTGTGTTGCTCCGTGTACAGTTTGGATATCTGAATCATATTTAAGGCACACTTTAATTGCCGATTCTAATCCTTGAACCATTAAGTCAACAGACATAGACGGTTGTCCTGGCTTATTAATGACTTGCTTAGGTGTGAAAGGAACATGAATGAAACCTGTCTTTAAGCCTGGATAATCACGCTCTGCCGCATAAGCCAATTGATACATAATGTGGTTACAAACAAATGTACCTGCACTATTTGATAAGCTTGACGGAATACCTTCAGCGCGAATTGCTTCCACTATTCGTTTGACAGGAAGTGTCGCAAAATAAGCAGGTGCACCGTCTACTTGAATAGGCTGATCAATCGGTTGTTGCCCTTCATTATCCGCTATTCGCGCATCATCCACATTAATCGCAACACGTTCAGGCGTAATTTCAAAGCGTCCTCCTGCTTGACCGACTGCAATAACAACATCATAATGTGTTTGTTCTAACTTTTCTTTAACGACAGCCATACTTTTATGAAAAACAGTTGGAATTTCCAACTTATCAACTTGATGGCCTTCTATTGTATCAGGTAATTTTTGAACCGCTTGTAATGCCGGATTGATTGATTCGCCGCCAAATGGATCGAATGCAGTAACTAAAACGTTCATTGATAAAACCTCCTATTTTAAAATGCGAATGTATACATAAAAATGATATGAACTAAAATTAAGATGAGCGCCATCGGTATTTGGGCTTTGATCACTGCAAGCTCATCTTTCATTTCTAATAATGCGACCGGTAACGTATTGAAATTCGCCGCCATCGGTGTAAGTAATGTACCACAAAAGCCGCCTGTCATTGCCAGCGCACCCGCAACTGCAGGATCTCCACCAATTGCCATGACGAAAGGTACACCTATACTTGCAGTAATCACCGTGAATGCCGCAAACGCATTCCCCATTAACATGGTAAACAAGACCATCCCGAATATATAAGCTGTCACACCAATCAATGGATTCCCTTCAGGTAAAAAGCTAGAAATTCCTTTAGAAATCGTTGTGCCCACCCCACTGACAGTAAATAGTATGCCTAACGCTGCAAGAAATTGTGGTAAAATCCCAACGGTTCCGATTTGTTGTACGAGTCGATCACTGTCATATAAACCAATTTTTGCTTTTGGCCGTAATACCAGATAAGCAACAATAATCGCAATCACTGAGGAAGCCCCAATGCCAATGGCACCACCCAACGGCGTCCAAGTAGATATTACAATCGCAACGACCGCCAATACAAGTGCAGGGATAAATAAGCGATTACCAAAGCGCGTCGCACCTTCAGATTCTTCTCGATGTTCGACTTCTACAACTTGACCGACACGAACATTTTTCGTTATCGTCAACAATCCCATAAATAAAACGAGACTCCCATTTAGCCAGTTGGGTATGTATGGCCCTACCATAAATAATGCACCTAATAGACACCAAAATAAAGCTGTTCCCATACGTTTTTGATTGAGTGGATTGCGGTATACACGCCACGCTGTGTAAATAAACTGTAGTCCAATTAAAATATAAAAAATTTCTAAAATTTGATTAATCGTGTGTTGACTCATGACGTGTCTCTCCTTTCACACCATATTTACGTTCCAATTTACGATCAAACAACTTATTTTGAATGACACCTATAATTAAAGTGGCTATCGCAATTGGCGCGGAATATAAAGCAATTTGAATTGCTGTCACGTGCATATCAAGAGACTTAAACGTCGCTACAATTAAAAGCACACCCGATGCACCAACGAATAGGTTTTGACCGAAAAAGTTACCATAATTTTCCATTGCAGAAATATGGGCTTTCAATTTTTCCTCATCTTCTGGTTCTAAATCTCGCTGATATTTCGCTTTTGCTGCAGCCTGTACCATTGGATTCATCAGTGGCCGTACAAATTGAGGATGACCCCCAATACGAATAGATGCCAGACCTGCTATTTCTCGAATCAATAAATAGATGGACATAATTCTGCCAGAGGTCACCCCTTGTACTTTATTAATGAGTCGCGTCGCTTGTGTCTTTAAACCAAATCGTTCTACCATCCCCACCATCGGTAAAGTAAGAATAAATAGCGACACCATACGATTATCTACGAATGCTTTTCCTAATGTATCCAGGATTTCAATCAAGCCCATATTCGAGACGAGACCTGTTGCAACAGCAGCAATTAACACTGTTCCAATTGTATCCCACTTAAAATAAAATCCTAATACGATAATGATAATACCAATAAGTTTAAGCCATTCCATAATAAACCTCCTTCAATAAAGCCGATAATGCACATTTCTTTCGTTGTAGTAACACAGGTCGTTCACTGTTTATTTTTAAATAACAGTCAACCCAATAAAGAAAGAATCGCATGGCTTCAAATCAAATTTTTCTTGCATATATCTTTTATTTTACTCCGTGCCCCCTTTTTATTTCAATGAACGTTCTGTTAGAAACGATACTCTCCTTAAAATTGTCGATATTATTGTTCAAACTAAAAAATCGACATAGACATATATTCAGCGAAATCAAATGCCCGCCTTGTAAACAGTGAACAAATCTTCATTTCGATTCATGAGGGTCAATACACGGTCCAATTTTTCCTCATTATCTTTTTTCATAGTTCATTAAGACAAATGCACAATAAAAAAGGCGGGAGAACGACATTGAATCGTTTTCCCACCTTTCCATATTTAACTATAAACCTAGATTTTCTTTGTACATTTGTGCTAATGATTGTTTTTGACCATCATCAGGCACGAAGTAATAAAGTCCATCACTTTGGATACCACCTGAACCATCGAGTTGATGACGTTTCACATGGTCATTGGCATCGCTATATTGACTTCGAATTTGATTTAATTCTCCAATCGTTAAATCTGTTTTAACATTTTTACTTATTTGATCCATCAATGAATTAAAATTAGTGATAGATGAAACACTTGTCAGTTTATCCGCAATACCTTGTAAAACAAGTTGTTGGCGCTCTTGTCGACCGAAATCTCCACCAGCACCTTCTTCTTTACGGCTTCTTATGAAAGCCATCGCAGTTTCTCCATTTAAATGAACTTTCTGACCTTTTGTAAAAGAATGGCCTTCTGCTGTGAAAGTGGCATTGCTTACGACATTAATGCCATCAAGTGTATCTATCATATCTTTCAAGCCGTCCATGTCTACTGTCGCATAATGGTCAATCGGCACATTCATAAGTTTTTCTAAAGACTTAACCGCCATATTGGGACCACCATAAGCGTATGCGTGATTAATCTTTTCAGTGGTTCCTCTTCCTACAATTTCAGCTTGCGTATCACGAGGAATACTAATCAATTGCGTTGTTTTCTTACTTGGATTTACAGAAAGTAACATAATCGTATCGCTTCTTTTACCAATTCCCTCGGTTTCACGTTTAGCATCTGAGTCTACACCAAATAATGCGATAGAGAAAGGCTCTCCCTTACTTAAATCTACTTTACCTGAACGTAACTCTGAATGATTTCTATCTAATGGATTGTGAATGGCGCCACCTACTGCAAATATTTTAAACGCAAGATAGGCAATGGCTATGATGGCTAATACGAAGAGAATTCCAACAAACCAAAGCACCCCCTTCATAATTGGGTTCATGCGTTTTTTAGCTCGTCTATATTCCAAATAATCACTTCTTTCTCGTTTATAATGGTCAATTCTGCTTTAAATTTAGTAATATCATATAGCATTGTATCTCAAATCGAGTGACTATCAATCGGGCTTTAGACGCAACTATGATTTTTTGTAACCGCCGTCACTATTCAAAATATTTAAAACCGCATCGTAGCATCCAGGATTACTAATAATATATGGACCACCTGTTGTAAAATCAATCGGCTGACGATTAAAATCTGTCATTTTCAGTCCTAACACTTCAGCAAACAAAAACTGTGCACCAATATCCCATGGTTTGGCATTTGTATGTATATGGGCGCCGAATTGTCCCATAATGACTCGGGCTGAATCTAAACCACAAGAACCAATGAGACGATAACCAAATGATTCATTTAATAGTTGCTGAATTGTAGGTTCATTTAAAACCTTGTTATTAAATGAAAGGATGGTGTCTTCGATAGCCATTGACGTAGGTAGCTCAATTTTTTCTTCATTTAAATAGGCACCCTCCCCTTTGATAGCACGATAGAGCTTTTCTCTAGGGTAATCATATATATAAGATAATTGTGGTATACCATCGACAAAATAACCTATAATCATACAAAAATCATCTTGTTGCTTGACTAAGTTGGCCGTTCCATCAATGGGGTCAATCAACCACGTATGTCCTTCTTTTAATCGTTCAGTTTGATGGTGGGCTTCTTCACCATATAATTGATGGTCCGGAAATTGAGATTTCAAAAACTGTTCGAAACGTGATTCGATTGTGCAATCTACATTCGTAACTAAATCAAAACGGTTGGATTTCGTATTCGTTTTCATATGTTGTATCAGTTGTGGAAGTTCACGCCGCATTTCAGAAATCCATATCTGTACTTGCTGATCTATTTCTCGCAATGTCTTTATCGTCGACATGATGAATCACTCCTTTTCAAAGTCATCTTCATTATACATAATGTCGCTTTAATGAAACAGTTAAATACGAAAAGAAAACCGGTTGGATTTAACCAACCGGCATAGAAAGGAAAGTAAGTAATAAATATTGAAGATGTTAAACTAGAATAAGTACAACCTATCATTTTCAAACTTTACTATCAATCACGATAGCTACCCCTTTTTGAATATGCTGTGTACCATCCCCCTGTAGCTAAATACAATATAACATATCCACAAACAAAATGTAAGCGTTTTCTACAAGTTTTTTATTATTTTTATTTACAAATATCACTTTTGTAGTCGTATTGCTCAAAATATGCGTTGCGCTATATTTAGCTTATAATTATGATATAATATTAATAACTATGGTAGGTTGATTGGAGTGATTTTTTATGAATAAAGAAACACGACAAAATAAACTAATAGCATTAATACAGCAACAGCAACACATGACTGCACAAGAACTCGCAAAAGCACTAAATGTTTCAAAACGTACGATTCTACGTGATATGCATGAACTCGAAAAAAATGGGGTTCAAATTTTAGCACGTGCAGGTAAACACGGCGGCTACCAATTACAATCTAAACAACAACAACATCACTTAGAAATTAATGATCATGAACTTCATGCGCTTTATATGATTTTAAGAGAAAGCCAGTCTCAATCTATATTGCCTTATTCAAAAGAAACATCAGCACTCATCCAAAAGATTTTACGTCAACCTAATACAACAATTCGACGTTCATTACGCCAACTTGATGAATATATTTTATATGAATCTCCTCCAATAGATAAAAATCCGCCCCACTTTGATGACATTCTAATTTATTGTCAAGAACGTAAAGTAATGGGGGTTGATTATAAAGTCGACACATATGGCCAACATCATTTTGAGAATGTCATCTTTATTGGTTTAATCGCGCAACGCCATCGCTGGCAAGCTGTGGTGTATCATATTGGTGGCGGCTACACACGTTATATTGATTTATCAACGATTGAAGATATTTCTTATTCATTCCATAAATCAATTAAAACAAACGATATTACACTCAAAAATTATGATCAATATTTAAATAAAAACAACGTACAATAAAAACCAATGTTTCTAAACTGGAAACATTGGTTTTTTACAAATTTACAAGATGTCGTCATCCTATGAGTAGTTCACTTTTTATGTCGGCGATAACTGATTTTCATTGAGACATGAGATGCCTCAATGTGTCCCCCTTTATTTACGAATATCAATTCACAGTAAAGCTACCTCTACTAGAAAAAGCTAATCAAATTATTTAACATATGAAATGCGATAGAGACACCCAAATTACGACCACTCTTCATATATAAAAAGACAAGCGGAATTGAAATAATAAGGTAATCCACAATTTCAAAAGGAGAAGCTGCACCAGTCACGTGACTTGCTGCAAATAGAATCACTGAAACAACCGCCATCACATTAAAATTAAGCTTCTTACCTAACTCACCAATTAAAAGATGTCTAAAGAATATTTCTTCAAATATAGGCCCTACTATTACAATCAACAAAAAGTTAAAGGGCAAAAGTGCTGGAATATCCATTAATGCATCTAATGCTAGTTCATTTTGTGTCGTACCATATTGATAACGTTCGGGTATAAAACGAAATACATAACTGTAGACGTATAATAATACCAAAGTCACAATATATGTGCCCACTATCCATAATCCGTACTGTTTGACACCTTGAATACTTCTTCTGAATCGCTGTTTCATCTCTTTTCGATGTAATAAATAAAAACTCATGATCACTGTAAGGTATGCAAGTATTGAAGAAATCACTTCCGATACATCTACATAGATATCATTGAAAAATTCTTCTTTATTTATTCCAAAAAGCAATATCACCGCCAATGAAACTGTGAACCCAAAAAAGAGTGTTGTCACAAATAAAATAGGGATCAACCATAAATCTCGCCATGCGATGGCTTTCCAACTATAATTTGACATTTTGAATCCTTTCTACCGCAATCATTTTAATTTTTGCTTTACTCATATGACAATTGTATTTTTAAAATTACATTTTTATAAAAGTCATAATAAAATCATTAGCGTTATGTTATACTATATAATATTTAATGAAAGGAAGGCAACTATGATTCAAAAGGATATACCAAATAGTATGCAAGCGTTTAAAAATCTTGTAGCATTGCAAAAAATAGTTTTGAATTTTGACCTTGTCTATCAAAAAGATTTAGACGAAGCTAACGTCTTATTAACAACTCTTCAAAATAAAGTAACACGCTTATTTGAAAGCCTTCCTCATCCTGATGATATCATCTTACCGACAACATATAGTTATGAGATATATTATGCATGTTTACACAATCTCTATCATAATCCACTCGTTCTTATCGATTTTGGCAGTCAAAGACGCGTTAATAACGGTTACCTCCACGTGATTAATCAAGCCGCAGCCCATTTTAATATCTCACATTGTGATTACTAACCCCATTAAAAAAAGAAGCGAGACCTTTTAAAGGAACTCACTTCTATACAAGAACTCAGTATGGATACCGAGTTGAACATTTGATTATAATATCTATCTCACTCTTACAATTTTAATTCTTCTTTATCGCGTTTATGATAACCGCGTAAAAAGAAAAATACAGCCATAAATCCTAAGAACAAGAAACCGATAATCACAGATACACGTGTTTCATCATTAATTACCATACCTACTAATACCATTAATAAGAATACGATTGTCAAATAGTTACTTACAGGTGCGAACGGCATTTTAAAAGGATGATTTTCGATTTTTTCTGGATATTTCTTTCTAAATTGTATATGGCTCAATAAAATCATAAACCATGGAATCATACCTGGTAAGATTGAAGCACTATAAACATATACAAAAATACTTTCTGATCCTTCAATAATCATAGGCAATACAACATTTAAAATGACACCGATGAGTATCCCCGTAGAAACGGCTAATACCGTGTAGAAAGGCACACCATTTCTCATAACTTTTGTAAAAATCGCTGGTAGTTGTCGATGTTGTGCAAGTGTAAAAATCATTCGACTTGAGCTAAAAATACCTGAATTACATCCTGACATCGCAGCCGTAATAACGACAAAGTTGATTAACCCTGCTGCAATTGTAATCCCTACTTTTGCAAATGTTGCGACAAATGGACTACCAATATCATGTAACTCGTTCCAAGGATACACAGTGACAATCACAAAAATAGCACCGATATAGAAAATTAAAATACGCCAAATGACGCCGTTGACAGCCTTTTTAATATTCTTTTGTGGATCTTTCGTTTCTCCCGCTGTAATACCGATTAATTCAACCCCTTGATAAGAACCGATAACAATTGATAATGCAAAGAAGAAACCTAACCAACCATTTGGCATAAAGCCACCGTGTGCAGTTAAATTACTTAAACCGATTGGATGTCCTCCGTTCCCTAATCCGAAGAAAATCAATCCAAATCCGGCAATAATCATTAATATAATTGTGACGATTTTAATCATAGCAAACCAAAATTCAAACTCGCCAAATGCTTTTACAGATATAGCATTCGCTAAAGTTAAAATAACAATTACAATGATACCTGGAATCCATGATGGTAATTCCGGCCACCAAAACTTCATATATTCACCGACCGCAATTACTTCAGACATACCAACTACTATCCATTGAAAGATATTCGCCCATGCAGTGACGTAACCTGCAACTGGATGTATGTAATCTGTTGCATAATTGGCAAATGATCCGGTAGATGGATCTAAATAGACCATCTCACCCATTGCACGCATAATTAAAAATAAAAATAATCCCGCAAGTAAATATGCAAAAATAACAGATGGCCCCGTCCAAGCAATTGTGCTCGAAGCACCCATAAATAATCCGACGCCAATTGTACCACCTAGCGCAATCATTTGAATCTGTCGTGAACTCAGACCTCTGTGTAACTGGTTTTCTTCCATTGCTTCCATCTCCTTTTAACCCCTACTCATAAAATGATGTTGCACCGTGCATGTCGCTATTATACTACACTTGAGATTGCTGTGGAGAAAAAATTATCACCCCATTTATCTTTGTTTTGAAGAAATATATTACTTTAAAAAATAATTCAACAAATTGAAGTTTGAAATATAACTCAATTTACAAACATATATGTTCGCATATTTTTGAATTGTAAAAGTTGTTGAAATATTGACACAACCCCTAATTGTGAATGTATTCACATTTTGTTGTGAAATGTTTATACTATGGTAGAAAATTGAAGAAAGGAATTTCTAACACATGAAAGAAACAAACATAAAATGGGATACAATCTTCTACGGTCGCAAGTGGGTGTCAAACATCATTGACACGATTCAAAAGAAAGATATTTTGCAAAGCTTTTATCTGAGGCGCTATTTATTAAGAGCTATGATGGCAGGATTTATTATTAGTATTATTGCAGTATTCGTTTTAATGGTAAAAACAACTTTTGCACCCGATGTCGCACCTGGTGTAGTCAATATGGCAGGTGCCATTACCTTTAGTTTCGCCCTTGTTTTAATTCTATTTACAAATTCTGAGTTATTAACGAGTAATTTTATGTATTTTACAGTTGGTCTGTATTACCGTCTTATTCGACCTTCGCGTGTGTTAAAAATCTTTTTCCTTTGTTTCCTAGGAAATATTTTAGGAGCGATTGTGTTATTTGGCTTAATTTCACTGACAGATGTCATGACAGTTGAAATGCTTGAAATGCTCAATCATACGGTTCAAGTTAAATCCATTCAATACAGTTTTCAAAACATTTTGGTTCGTGCTATTTTCGCCAACTTTTTTATTAATATATCACTTGTCATTGCAATGCAAATTGAAGATGTTATGGCTAAAATGTTTGTCATGATGTTTGGTGTAACGATTTTCGCTTTTATGGGTTACGAACACGTTGTTTACAATGCGTGTCTTTTCGTTGCTAGCTTTATTTATCAAACAGAGGCATTTCATATTTTTCATGTATTAAAAAACTTAGTTGCTGCCTTTATCGGTAATTATATCGGCGGTGGTTTGATTATTGGACTATTCTATGCCTATTTAAATGATCATGGCCAATTTAAAGTGATTAAAAATCAACAAGTGAATGACAATATCAAATAAAGGAAGCTATAATCCTAGTCTCACAACTGGTTTCAATACTTTAATCCATTCGTGTCGTGTAACATATCAGTGATATTGATTTTATCTCTTAAAACGTGAGTCACCCCCTTGACTCGAACAATACTGAATGGCCTTCAAGCGAGCCGACGTTCAAAACTTTTCGTGTTATAATGGTATCAATTCATTGCACAAGGAGTTAGATTATGAATAAAGCACGCATCATCAAGGGACTGATTATCGCTTTACTTTTAGGCGTTTTTTTCTTTGTCATCAATGTAAATCAATATGGCGTTTCGCCCATAGCATTAGCAACTAAATCTATCATGGTTGCTGTCGTATTCGCAGTCTTATATATTTTGACATTCAGTATTTTAAGTTCAGATGAACGAAAACAACTTTTTGGTCCTCCTTTACTGATTGGGCTCATTATTGGACTCTTAGCAGGCATTCTTTTTAATCAGCCGCTCATTGGCTGTTTGACAGGTATTGTGTTGGGTATTGCGGTTGGATGGATTCGTTATCGTATGCAAAGGAGAGATTGAGATGTCGACACAAACGATTGGATTTATTATTATTGGCATTTTGCTATTGAGCTTTGTACCAAATGTATACATGCTTTACAAAACATCTAAAGAAGGTAATCCAAATACACGTTACCAATTAATGGTCGGTGTGGACGCTATACTATTAGTATTAATTATTACAGCTATCATTTTATTGACTTAACGCTTTAGTTGGACACTGTTTGAAACGCTTCAAAACAGAAAATAAAATGACAACAACAATAATTTTAATATCATCGCATATTATTAAACCCGAGCTTTTCATCAAATCATGAAAGGCTCGGGTTCACATATAACTGAGCCATTTGACTCAGATTGTTTTAAAATCATTATTAAATTTTCCCTTGTAAAAAGAAATAGTAGATTACAGCGGCAAATACAGCATAAATAATAAGACCGACGATGCCTGAAAGCACATGAATACGCATCGGAATATGCTTTTGAAAACGTGGTGCAAGTACCAAGTTACCTACTAAAATAATGAGTGGTCCAACTATAAAAAACAAAATTCCCTCTAAACTCATACTTTACACTCCTGTATCGCTATCGTTTTAGCACGATATCAATGTGCGTTCTTATCTTACCATGCTATTGTTTCTTAGCCTATATCGTTTAACTAAAAAACGAGCCGCCCTTATTTTCTTAAGAGACGACAGGTAAAACGATAAAGGAAATGATTCCCATGATAACGATGGACAAAGGAAACACAAGAGACTGAATCAAATGTACTTTTGCTGGTGGTAAAGCTGCTCTAAGCAACCATGACTCAATCGCAAAATTGATCACTGTTAATGTCACTGTCATTGATAAGACCAACACGAAGCCATTTTGAAACTGAGCAATAAACCCAACAGATAATAACAACATCATTAATAATACAGTGAGCGTTATAAAATAATTTTGAAGGACTTTGGCCATCGTTTCACAACCTTTCCTAGCACTACTTTTCGATATATTCAAATCATATTTTCGCACAACCTAACAAAAAAGTAAAATATACTTTACTAAAGTTATTGCTAAGCTAAAAAAGTTTTGCTCTGATCCGTTGAATTGTTGGATATCTTTTTTATAGTTGATACAAGGCTTTAACCCGATTTATAACTCCAAATCTTCCTTTGTTCTTGCCGCCCAATAACGTGCAAGTAATGGGCCCGTGACTAAATGAATAAAACTAAATACCGCTCCTGGTACTGCAGCTAATGGATTAAAATGAACCGTTGCAAGTGAGGCAGCTAATCCAGAATTTTGCATCCCGACTTCTATTGCTACAGTCTTTTTATCTTTATAATTAAGTTTAAAAAGATGTGCTAAAACATAACCAATTGTATAACCGAGCACATTATGTAAGATGACGACAACAAAAATAAGTAGCCCTGTTTCCACAATCAGAGCTTTACTAGAAGCAACAACCGCACCTAAAATAATAGAGATCGCAACAACAGAAATAAGAGGTAAAATGTCAGTCCCTACGTGTGCAACACGCTTCATATATTTTTGAATAAGAATACCTAAAAGCAATGGGAATAAGACAACTTTTACAACTGAAAGAAACATTGCAAGTAATGAAACATTCATCCATTCTCGAGCAAGTAGAAACATAAGAACAGGGGTTAAAATAGCCGCTAAAATTGTTGAGATTGAAGTAATCGTAACGGATAACGACACATTGCCTTTAGCAAGATAACTGACAACATTGCTCGATGTTCCTCCCGGACAACAGCCGACGAGTAACACACCGATGGCGATATCTGCGGGTAGATGAAATAATTTTACAACGGCGTATGCAGCAAATGGCATAATTGTGTATTGTAAAAAAACACCGATAATCACGGGCTTAGGCTCTTTTAAAATGAGCTTAAAGTCATCCAGACTAACGGTCAATCCCATCCCTAACATAACAACACCTAATAAATAAGGAATGATGCCTCCAAAACCTATAAAAATACTGGGAACAAAAAATGCGAGTAGACTTGCCAGTAACATCCAAAATAAAAAAGTTCGAGATGCAAATTGGCCAATACGTTGTAACATAGGCTTCACTCCTTAATTGTTTTAATAATCTGAATATTAGCATAATTATAGATGGTCTACAACCTCTTTTTTACACTTATTCAACTAAAACAACCATTCAATATCGTCCCACACATTTTATTTTTACATCTATAGTCTTACTGATTTCAAAAATTTATCATGCTACAATAGATGTAAGAAAAATTTAAATGAGGAATTGCAATGATAATTGATAAACTAGAAACTTTTATTTTAAATATAGATCAAATGAACCATCGTATGGCACGACATAAATTGTTGAAATTATTACGCCAAGTTAACCTCCAGGTTGTTATTCATGCTGAATGGACTAAACATCAACAAAAGCACATGCTTAAGATTCAAATTCCTAAGCGTGCGCTTCCTTATGTCATCAGTTTTATCAGCTTTCACCATTATCGTATCTATCAAATCGTACCTTTGTCATTACTTGAATCAATGGAGCCACTTCAAATCCGACCTCGTGAAGAAAATCGATTTGAAATACAAATTGATGGATTGAATGATCCTTTTATTAAAGATAAAGTCATAGATATTTTAAATGTTTTTCAAAACAAGCGTATTCACTATAGTTTTGCAAAAGACAAATTGAAAGTCACAACAACGCCAGAAATACTATGTCAACTCATTGCTACGTTAGCAACGCGTCATATTGATATTTGTCAAGCAAGTGCGCCTGCTCGTTGTTATCGTCAATCGCGTATTTCATAGAGCGATACAATTCTATGTCCTCAATATAGACCTACGCACATTAAACATTTGTTCATAATTTTAGGCGGGGCAAAAATTGATTTCCGCCCCGCCTCGTTTAGACTAGCTCGAATTGTGCACCCCGGAATGTTGACCGATGCATATTTCGAGCATTTTTAGTTATCTTAATTTTAGTTTCTTTTGTTAATGACGCAACATAGCTCCCAAACCATAAAATAGGCGCGTTCTAATTTACATCTTGCTGCGCTTCTAGTTCTTGTTGTAACGTATCAAACATTAATTCAAAACCATGTGCCGTATGATCGTGATAAGCTTTTTTCTTCTGTTTGTATTCTAAGTTTGTCAATCGTCTTTCTTTAGGTACTAGGCCTTTATAATAAAACGTCATCTGCGTAATACCTGGACTTCTTTCTTCAAAGTAAACTTCAATTTCATCCGCTTCATCGCTAAACTCGGGCATTTGAATCGTTTGAATGATATGGGTATCTTCAACTAATGTTTGATAAACGCCTTCAATCTCCAAGCGTTTGCCTTGACGTTGATCAACTATTCTATAAGTGCCGCCCTCTATTGGATGATTTTCTAATTCTTGATTCGTACGACGTGAAGTCATAAACCATTCTTTCAATTGCTCTGGCTCCAACCATGCACGATACGCGCTTGTTGGTGTCGTCTTCATGAGACGTACAAGTTTTATTTCAACCCATTCATTTTGCATATGCTTCACTTCCATTCTCCATACTTTTCCCGATGAACTCCATCATGTTTATTGTAACTTAAATCCATACACATACCGAATAAATTGAACATCTCACAACCTATTTTGCTAGACTATTCCTAAACGTTTTTTCAAATTTATATTAAGAGAGATGTCACTATTTTTTGCGTTCTAGTCTTGGAAGGTTAAAAATGATAGCCACCACACCACATAAAGCAAGCATAATCGGATAAATAGAATAAGGTAATAACATGACGGGCGATATACTCGCGACACCCGCTGCCGCAATCAACTGTGGACTGTACGGTACAAATCCTTGAAACGCACTGCCAAAAATATCCAAAATACTTGCCGATTTACGTGCATCAATTTGATACTCATCCGCTATATCTTTTGCTAGGGGACCTGCCATAATAATGGAAATCGTATTGTTTGCAGTTGAGATATCTGCAATACTCACTAATCCAGCAATACCAAATTCGGCGCCACGTCTAGACTTAACACGACTTTTAACAAAGTTTAATAGCCAAGTAATACCTCCGTGGTGCTCAACAAGGCCAATCATACCACCAATCAATAAGGCAATCATAGCAATATCTTGCATACCTATAATTCCTTCCGATATCACTTTTAATAAACCTGAAAAACTAAATGCATGATCAATAAGCCCTATGACACCTGCAAGTGCAACGCCACCTAATAATACTAATATGACATTCACACCGATAATCGCAAGAATCAATACAAGCAAATAAGGAATCACTTTAAACCATTCGTAATCATATGTTTTTGTATGATCAATTTGGTAGCCCATTGTGAGCCACCAGAGTAATACAATGGTAATCAGTGCACCTGGCACTACAATTCTAAAGTTCACTTTAAACTTATCACTCATTTGCGTTTTTTGTGTGCGAACGGCAGCTATTGTCGTATCAGAAATCATAGACAAGTTATCTCCGAACATCGCGCCGCCAACAACTGTCGCCATTGCTAACGCTGCTGGAATTTCGGTAGCTTGGCTAATCCCAAAACCGACTGGCGCAATCGCAGCCACTGTCCCAACAGATGTCCCCATTGAAATAGAGATAAACATACAAATGATAAATAGACCGACTATCAAATAATTTTGTGGAATTAATGACAAACCTAGATTCACTATTGAGGTCACACCACCCATAGCTTGGGCTGTCTTTGAAAACGCACCTGCAAGTATAAAGATAAACATCATTAAAATAATATTAGGATGACCTGCTTTTTGAGCAAACACTTCAACTTTAGTGGTGAACTTCTCTTGACGATTCATCATAAGTGCAACAACGACGCCAATAATTGCGGCAACATTTAACGGCATAAAGGTAAAATCCTTCGTAATGATACCGGCACCTAAAAAAATACTTATAAATACAACGAGCGGTGTTAATGCCCACGGATTATTTTGATCTCGATATTGTTTAGACATTTTGAAACTCCTTATTTATAAAAAGTATAGTCCCCTTTTTTTCAATTTCATCAACAGAATAAAACTTTCCTTATATCAAAATCATTCATTGTTTATCTGTCCTTTTAAACATCCCTTTAAAAATAACCTTAAAAGTCAACTTTTTATATGCGTATTGATTTAAAATTGAATTTTACTGTTAAACAATACATGAAATCTAATTTAACGTCAATGTCAACTTGAAGCCTCCCAAATCTCTTGAATTAAAGCCACAAAATAAGCTGGTACTTTTTCTAAAATGGCTTCATTAGGATTGTATTGTGCATGGTGAAGCGGATATGGACTTTCAGAACCTATCATCGCAAAGTGAACTGGCGCGACATCTTGATAACCTGAAAAATCTTCCCCAATCGTTAAGGCACGAGGTAAAACGTTAGCTTGATAGCCTACATGTTCTGCACTTTTTAATGCCATTTGTTGTAAAGTATCATCATTAAATACCGCACCTGCTAAACGTTGGTAATCTAAATCAACTTGAGCATCAAATTGGAGCGCGAGTCCTTCACAAATTTGAGTCATACGAGCTTCAACCTGGTCTCTAACATCCTTTTTAAAACTTCGAATTGTGCCCTCTATCATAGCGTCTTGTGGAATGACATTCCAAGTGTGGCCGCTATGCACTTGCCCGATAGTTACAACCGCTTCATCATGTGGTGCAATGTTTCGACTGACGATCGTTTGCAAACTCGAAATGAGCTGACTCAATATCACGTGTGGATCTTTCGCATTGTGTGGCATCGCGGCATGTGCACCTATGCCATGGATTCGAATAATGAAACGATCCACATTCGAAGTCATAAATCCTGTTTTAGCACGCCATTCACCCACTTTTAATGTTGGATCATTGTGGAACCCTAAAATTGCCTTCGCACCATCTAGCACGCCCGTTTTGACCACTTCAAAAGCCCCTTTACTAATTTCTTCTGCGGCTTGAAAAATTATACGGACACGGCTTTTCAACTGCGCTTCCTGTTCTTTCAATTGAATGGCTGTAGCTAATATGGCAGCCATATGAATATCGTGGCCACAAGCGTGCATCACACCTTTGTTTTCAGAACGAAATTTTAATGCGGTTTGTTCTTCAATAGGTAAAGCATCAATGTCAGAACGAATGACGATAAATTCTTCCCCTTGACCGATTTCAGCAACTAACCCTGTTGAAATCGGCGTATTTAATATTTGTATATCATAAAGTGTTAAAATTTCACGAATCCGCTGCGTTGTCTCGTATTCTTGATTGGATAATTCTGGATTATGATGAAAGGCTCTTCGCCATTCAATGAGTTGGTTCAGTTCAACTGGCATCATTGCCACGTCCTTTCATATCATTTTTAAATCGTTTTACAAGGTAAAATATAAGCGTTCCTATCAATACCCCTAATGCTAATTGATGTGTTCCTATAATCAATAAGAATGTAATGCAAATGGTACCAAATTCGATCCAGCGTTTTTCTCTTATATAATCCAACGTTTGTTTTTCAAACGTCCCCATCGCAATACGCATCAATACGATTGCTAAAACAACAAGTGGAATACGGCCGACAATCGGTCCTAAAAACATGAGAAATAGCAATAACATCACGCCTGTCGTAAAAGTCGATAAACGGGAAGTTGCGCCAAGTTGGTAGTTATACTTGGACTGTCCGACAAGCGCACTGCCCCCGATACCACCAAGTAAACCGACAAGCGCATTCGTTAACCCTTGGCCAAAGGATTCCTTATTGATACTACTTTGATTATCGGTGAAGTTATCCATCATTTGTACAGTCAAACTTGTTTGAATCGTCGCAACTACAGCAAGCATTAATCCAAATAACCCAACTTCAAATAAGGTCATCCACTGTAACGGTACATCTGGAAACCCGATTGATGGCATTTCAAAATGGAGCTTGGCTAAATCTTTCACATACTTTAAATCTAAGTTGAAATATTCCGCAATAAGTGAGAAAAATAGAATTGTAACCAAAGCGGCAGGAACACGTTCAGTAATGTGTGGTAGCCAAAATAACATACACAAACTTCCTAAAGTGATGATATTTGTCAAAGCCGACTGACCTACAACATACTTAAGCTGAGAAGTGAGTAGAAGATAGCCAAGTGCATTCATAAAGCCAATGACCACTGGTGCTGGAATTTTATAAATCATTTTTTCTACATTACAAAATGCAAACAGTATTTGAAAGAGCCCCATGACGATCATCGTCGCAATAAGCATTGCTATACCGTAACGCTCATTAATCAATACAGCAACAATTGACACACCACTACTCGGGGCTGATACCATCAAGCGGCGCGCGCCAAGAAAACTAATTAGCATCATCATCAACGCAGAACTCAACAACCCGATTGTTGGACTGACACCGGCGATAAAAGAAAAAGCAATGGCACCCGGTATCATCGCAAGCGCAACGAGCATACCTGCACTGATATTTTGGGCGACGCTGCCTCGCCAACTATTTAAATAGGCCAATACATCTCCCCTCATATCTATTCCCCCATGTCTCGTATACAGTTGTATATATTGTATCAAATTTAAAAAGTTAAGTTGACATATCGATACATTTTACGCATATATGCTTTTTGCGTTAATCATTAAGAGGCTGTGACATACATTACAAAATAAATAGCGCTAAGATGATTGTCTGTTAAAATCATCTTAGCGCCCCCCTTTTAAATGATAAAACTTCGTATGATATGACTTTGTTTTCCGAGGGAACAGTCTCAGCCTGTAGTCTTCGGCTCATCCTCTTCCCTCAGGCGTCTCGTCATTAATACTTCATTTCCGTATGTCATCTTTCACTATGATAGTAAAAATAAGTCGATTACGTTTTATTTAATGAGTAACAACCCAAAATAACTTAATGATATTTATGAGTTGAGACTTCAGCCCTTAAGCAATCGCGTTCAGGAAAGTAGGCTATCAAAGATTTTATGCCCTGAACGCTTATAATGAATGGTAAACTTAAACTTATAATAATCCCAAGTGACGGTCTACAATGACACGTCCTTTTTGAATAACTTTTTCTACATGGTTTACCCCATAGTGATAAGGAACGTATTCATGATTGGGTGCATGCCAAATCACAATATTCGCTTGATCACCAGGATTAATTGTACCTGCATCCACATCGATTGCCTTAGCTGCATTCACTGTAACTGCATTCCATATTTCATTTGGTGATAATTTTAATTTTAAAGCTGCAATCGCCATGACCATTTGTAAGTTATTTGTTACACAACTTCCTGGGTTGTAATCCGTAGCAATCGCAATCGCTCCATTATGATCTAACATACCTCTTGCATCGGCGTAGCTTTCTTTCCCTAAATAAAATGTTGTCCCTGGTAAGAGCACCGCTACTGTGTTCGAATGATTTAACTTCGCTTTGTCTTCTTCACTTGAAGCAACAAGATGATCTGCAGAAATCGCTTCTTCATCAATGGCAAGGCCTAACCCCCCTAATGGATCAATTTCATCTGCATGAATTTTGACTTTAAATCCTTGTGCCTTAGCTGCTTCCATATATCGTTGAGATTCTTCAATAGTGAAAACGCCTGTCTCACAGAAAATATCTGCAAAATCCGCTAATCCTTTCACTTCGGGTAGTAAATCAATCATTTCTTGTAAAAAGGCTGCATTAGACGTCGCTTCTTTAGGGACAGCATGAGGCCCTAAAAAAGTATGTCGCATCGTTAAACCATATTTCTCTGCCAATCGATTAGATATTCTTAACTGCTTTAATTCATTTTCTTTATCAAGGCCGTAACCACTTTTACTTTCTACCGCTAACACGCCATGATGCACCATCGTTAACAATGCGTGTTCTGCTTTGGCAAATAGCTCATCTTCCGTTGCTTGACGTGTCGCTTCAACGGTAGATAAAATACCGCCACCCGATTCTAAAATTTCTAAATATGACTTACCTTGTCTTTTTAGTGCCATTTCATGTTCACGTGAGCCTCCATGAATAAGATGGGTATGGGCATCCACTAAGGCAGGTGAAACGACACGATTTGAGGCATCGATCACTTCTTTAGCTTCATAGTCTTCTGTGTATGGACCTGAATAAACAATTTTACCGTCATCAACAACAACAGTCCCATTTTGAATGACTGTTAATTCATCCAATTCTTTCCCTTTTAAAGGTCGATCGACAGATTTAGGCAAAATCAATTCTTTAATATTTTGAATGATTAAATCATATGCCATTAAGCTTCATCCTCCTTCTTCATCATTGGAATATCGATTCCTTTTCTTTGCGCTGTTTCAATCGCAATGTCATAGCCTGCATCTACATGTCTTACTACACCCATACCCGGATCCGTAGTCAATACACGTTTTAATCTTCTTTCTGCACGTTCACTTCCATCTGCGACGACGACCATACCTGCATGTAAGGAATAACCCATACCTACGCCGCCACCATGATGCACAGAAATCCATGAACCACCTGCTGCAGTATTGATAAGTGCATTTAAAATCGCCCAGTCACCGACAGCATCCGAGCCGTCTTTCATTGATTCTGTTTCTCTATTTGGCGAGGCAACTGAACCAGAATCTAAATGGTCACGTCCAATAACAATTGGTGCTGAAATTTCACCTTTACGCACAAGTTCATTTAATGCCAGCCCCATTTTCGCACGTTCACCGTAACCTAACCATGCAATTCTTGACGGTAAACCTTGAAAGGCAATCTTCTCTGTTGCCATATCTAACCAGCGCATGAGTTTTTCATCTTCAGGGAAAAGCTCGCGCATCAATTGGTCTGCACGTTCAATATCTTTAGGATCACCAGACAATGCTGCAAAACGGAAAGGCCCTTTTCCTTCACAGAATAGAGGTCGAATATAAGCTGGTACAAATCCAGGAAAATCGAAGGCATTTTCAAGCCCTTGGTCATAAGCAACTTGACGGATGTTATTGCCATAATCAAAAGCGACGGCACCTTTTTCTTGAAATGCCAACATGGCTTCCACGTGTTTTTTCATTGACTGTTGTGATTTTTGTACATAGGCTTCAGGATCGCTTTCTCTCAACTGTTCCGCTTCTTCTAAAGAATAGCCTTCTGGAATATAACCATTCAACGGGTCATGGGCTGACGTTTGGTCCGTAATAATATCAATTTTAAAGTTTCGTTTTAATATTTCATGATGAACTTCAGCTGCATTTCCAACGAGTCCTATGGCTAATGCTTCACCATTTTGTTTGGCTTTTTCAGCTTTTTCTAGCGCTTCATCTAAAGAATCGGTAATGATATCACAGTATTTTGTATCAATCCGTTTGTGAATACGTGAGGGGTCAACGTCTACGCCAATCACAACCCCTTCATTCATCGTCACGGCGAGTGGTTGTGCACCACCCATGCCCCCTAATCCAGCTGTTAATGTAATCGTTCCTTTTAATGAGCCATTAAAATGCTGCTTTGCTAATTCTGCAAACGTTTCATATGTCCCTTGAACAATCCCTTGTGAGCCGATATATATCCAACTTCCCGCAGTCATTTGGCCATACATCATTAAGCCTTTACGATCCAATTCATGGAAGTGTTCCCAATTGGCCCATTTCGGTACGAGTACAGAATTTGAAATTAAAACGCGCGGTGCTTCTTCATGTGTTTTAAAAACTGCGACTGGTTTACCTGATTGAACGAGCATCGTCTCATCTTTTTCTAATCGTCTTAACGTTTTAACAATCGCATCAAAACTTTCCCAGTTTCTTGCTGCTTTTCCGATGCCCCCATATACGACGAGTTTGTCGGGGTGTTCTGCAACTTCCGGATCTAAATTATTATAGAGCATGCGTAAGACAGCCTCTTGTTCCCAACCTTTACATTCGATTTCCAATCCTTTTTTCGCTTTAACTTCTCTAGCCATAATGCATCTCTCCTTTGATTAAAATAGAACTAAACTTAATGGAATCGTGATTAACAATGTGAGCGTGACACGGATAAACCATATACACACAAGTTGCCAAATTGGCACTTTGATTTCTGTCGCTAAAATACACGGCACTAGCGCTGAAAAGAAAATGATAGCGGATACACTCGTAATCCCTACAACAAACTTCACTTGTAAAGTGGCATTAACGACAAGTAATGAAGGTAAAAACATTTCGATAATTGAGATTGCAGATGCTTTTGCTAGTAACGCTTGATCCGCAATAGGAAATAGATATATAAATGGATAAAAAATGTAACTTAAAATATCAATCACGGGTGTGAAATTAGCGAGCAATAAACCAACAAAACCAATCGATAAAATCGAAGGCAAAATCGCTACCGTCATTTCTAATCCATCTTTAAAATTTAGCCATACATTTTTTACAAGAGGAAGCGCCTCGTGTGATTGTTTTTTAACTTCCATCCATGCACTTTTCCAACGACTTCCTTCAACAACGACTTCTTGATAGCCTTCTTGATTGTTGTAATACGCTGTAGAAGCATTTGAAATCGGTGGTAAATGTGCTGAAATTGCTGTTACGACAAATGTAATCACTAAGCAACTCCAAAAATAAAGGTTCCAATGCGGAATCAAATCGAGCGTACGCGCCACAATTATCATAAAGGTGGCTGAAACAGTAGAGAATCCTGTCGCTATAATTAAAGCCTCTTGATAATTGTATACCCCTTTTTTATACACACGATTTGTAATTAATAGTCCAAGTGAATAGCTGCCTACAAAGGACGCCACTGCATCAATTGCTGATTGACCGGGCGTTTTAAATAGCGGCCTCATAATTGGTTGCATTAAAATGCCAATAAACTCTAACAAGCCGTAGCCAACTAATAGCGATAATGCAATTGCACCGACAGGTATTAAGACGCTGAGCGGCAACATGAGTTTTTCAAATAAAAATGGTCCATAATCTTTTTGAAACAATAAGGCTGGGCCTATTTTAAAGACATACATCACACCGATGATTGCACCTAAAACTTTAAACAATACAATAACAAAGTCAGTTACTGATTTTTTGTATTCTTTCCTTATAATAGGTAACAATGCCCCAATTATAATCATTAACAATGCGATGTAAGGCATCCATTGATGCAGTCCCGATCGAATCACAAGGTGAACATGGTCGACAATAATCGTTTTCTCACCATGCCATCGAATTGGGACAAAAAAGCAAACGACACCAATCAAGCTATAGACCCAAAAGCGCCACAGCTGTTTGCCTTTTAGCACTTGTTTTTGTTCTCCCATCACAGTTCCCCCTTTAAAATCGTGATGTTATTCTCTTTGTTTCATTCAAATCATCTCCAATTGTGATATGCGTGTGCCAATGTTTTTTCAATTCTTACTATTCTCATTGTAATATGGTAAGCTATCAATAACTAATATAAATAAACTAATTATCTATAAACATAAACTATAAATAAGAGGGAACGATATGAAGATTGTACAATTGGAATATTTTATTGAAGTTGTAAACCAAAATAGTTTTACTAAAGCCGCACATATTTTACACATTAGTCAGCCATCACTAACTGCGACGATTAAAAAAATGGAGAACGACTTAGGTTATCCCTTGTTAAAAAGGACAACGAAATCAATCTCCATTACCGAAAAAGGGATTCAGTTTTATAATGAGGCCATTGAACTCGTCAAACACTATCATCAAACGATAGAAAAAATGTATGATTTAAAAATGAGCCAAACTCCTAAAATTAAAATGGCCATTATTGAATCGGCTGCGCATTGGGTCGCCAATGTGATTCGGCAGCATCAAACGATACATCCCGAGCAACATTACCAAATCACAGAAATATTAGATCCACACGTACTGACACAAAAGTTAATTAACTTTGATATCCATATCGGATTATCTAACGATGAGATACGACATGATGACATTATTTCTTTGCCACTTTACAAGGAAGACTACGTCGTGCTCGCGCCTAAAGACGCATTTACACATCAAAAATCCATTTCAATTAAAAAATTACCATTGATAGTGCCTAATAAGAAATATCAAGTTCGCAAACATATTGATGATTATTTTACGCGCCTTGAAGAACGACCTAATATTATTATGGAAGTCGACCGCTTTGAAGCAGCGACCAATTTTGTACATCAAGACATGGGATATGCAGTGATACCTCGCATGTACTACCAGTCCTACTCTACAAATGATTTACGCGCAATTCGAATTCGCCCAAGTATTGAACGCACGATATATTTAAATTACTTAAAAAAACGTCAATACAGTCCACATATATTAAATCTTGTGCAGTCTTGTCGTCAATACTGGGATATGGGATAACACGAAGGACATCAGTCACGCATACATCGTTTAGCTAACATCGTTTTCTCATCATTCAACCTACACTATCCCTTTATGAAGCGGAACAATGAATAAAATGTGATAATAAATGTGCAACGAGTTTAGCTGTGCGTTGATCGACATCATACTTTGGATTGGTTTCTGCGATACTCACTGAGGTCACTTTAGGTGATTCTAAAATACGTCTCGCTAAGTCCAATACCGTATAAGGTGTCAATCCGAGTACTGCAGCAGCACTGACACCGGGCGCAAAGGCACTATCAACGACATCCATGCAAATCGTAAATAAAATCACATCATGTGCGTTAATAAAGTGATCAATTTTATCTTTCACGGGCGGCCCGATTTGATCGACAAGCTCTTCAGCTAAAACGTACGCTGTATCCGTCTCTTCCGCGTAATCAAATAACGATAGTGTATTTGCAGGGCGTTGGATACCTAAAACAAAATAATCTAAGTTTTCATCTTCAGTCAACATTTGTCTAAAGCTTGTACCAGAGGTTGAGTGTTCCTCATAGCGATTATCAAAATGTGCATCAATGTTAATGACGCCTATGGATTGATCAGGATAAGCTGCACGGACACCTAAATATTGAGCATATGCGATGTCATGGCCGCCTCCTAATAAAAATGTTCTTTGGTGCTGTTGCAGTAATTGGTGTACATAATGACCAAACTTTTGTTGTGAAGCGAATAATGTATCAGCGGAATGGGTCCAATTACCATAATCTACGATGTTTAATGACGTCGATGCAGGCAATCCTGCAAATGCACGTTTAATCGCATCAGGTCCGTCTTTAGCACCGACACGACCTTGATTCAGTCTGACACCTTCATCGATGGCATAACCGAATAAAGCAACTTCTGCTTGTTGTTGTGCAACCTCATCAATATGAGCTAACTGGATTGTTTGAAATTGACGAAATGCGCGCTGATCCGTTTCACTATCTAAACGACCTGTCCATAATTCATGATTTGGCTTTTGATACATAAGAACCCCCTCTTTCGTACGAGACTTTAATTGGGTTGTCCCATCTTAGCAAAAATTGAAATAGTATACTTATCGACAAATACAACTTCATATTAAGTAGCGACTATTCTTGAATCGTTTGACATGCTGTGATAGATGAGGCACCCCTACGTCTTAACTTTCTACAATTCTATGCTACTATTTTTACCCTTGAAAATACAAAGAAAACGTTACCAAGTGGGGAGAGTCAGAAATTAATGAAGATATTGCTTTTTGATAAACTTGAATCAAGCTTATTGATGTTTAAGTCGGTAGAGACACGATTGAACGTATCATTTGGGGTTTATGTGACACGATAAAATCTGTAACAATTTTCTTAACTTATATTACAATTCAATGATATTTGACTGTTAATAATTTATTTCTTTACAATATATGTTTATAATGAACGTTAGATTCTATGACTTGATCGTCGTCCTTTCTTGCGTTGCATTTCAATTGCAACACGTGTTTATAGGACACCCTCATGCATACGAACCTCATTAGCTACGTTTAATATGGAGGATTTTTTATGAATCGAACGCGTATTTCAGGCTTCCAATGGGCAATGACCATCTTTGTGTTTTTTATTTTTGCATATGCAAGCCCCTTGATTTTACAAGATTTCCAGAAAGCATCTGGTTTTAAACCGTTTGTATTTGCATTAAATAGCTTAGGTCCATTTATTGCCGCAGTATTATGTATCATTGTATTTAAAAATAAAAAAGAACAACTTGGCGGATTAAAGTTAGGGATTAATTTAAAAGTTATTGAAAGAATTTTATTAGCACTGACTTTACCTTTAATTATTTTTATCATCGGTATGTATAGTTTTAATACATATGCGGATAGTTTTATCTTATTACAGTCTAAAGACTTGTCTGAGACGATTTGGACTATTTTAATTGGCCATCTTCTTATGGCATTCTTTATCGAGTTTGGTTTTCGTTCTTACCTATTAAATATTGTCGAAGCAAAGTTACCACACTTCTTTGCGAACATCGTTGTCAGTGTCCTTTATTTAGTATGGGATGTTAACACTGCATTTGGATCAACTTATACTTTATTCAGTGCACTCTATGTCTTTTCATTTTCAATGATAGCAGGCGAACTTGTTAGAGGCACAGGCGGGCGTTCAATTTATATCGCTACGCTTTTCCATGCTGCCATGTCCTTTGCTAGAGTCTTTTTCTTTAGTGAGGAAATTGGAGATATCTTCTCTATGAAAGTCCTTGCTTATTCTACAGCAAGTGTTGCAGCCGTAGTCGTTGTATTAGGTCTCATCATGCGTCTCTTTACACCACGTCATAAAGATGAAGATGACGATACACCATTGATGTTCGATACGTCTCAAGAGGAAGAAGATAATCCACTTGAAGAACATTATGAAACAGAAACAGCAGTGGAACCAAAACCGACAACAAAAAGTTCTGATGCACCAGATGCAAACGTGCAACCAGAACAACAAAATGACGCAAATGTTGCCGAAGAAGTAACGTCTAAAGAACAAATCAAAGATGCAGAAAAACAAACGGACGAAACAAATCAATCTATTCAAGAGCGTGAGGCGACATCATCGCATACAGCCGATGAAGAAAAAATAAATATTGAAAATACGGATAATGAGGTTCAATCATCTGCACAAACACTGACAGATGAAAACGACGTGGCAAAAATGTCAAAACATGAGGACAAAGCAGATTGATATTATAAATAAAAAGTAGCCGGTCAATGACCGTGCTACTTTTTTATTTGTTCGGAGTGATGAATCACTTTTAAGCCTTCATCCGTTCCAACGATGGCTTCTTCAACTGTGTCTAAGAAATAGCCTGTTTCTAATATGCCAACAAGGTGAATTAAATATTCATGAAATGCATACGGATCAATACTTTGATTTAACGTACAATCTAAAATATAGTTTCCATTATCTGTAATAAAGGGGATATCACCGATCATACGTCGTGTCACTTTAACGTCAAATGCTTGTTCAATGGTACGAATCAACTGACGCCAGTTAAAAGCATCCACTTCAACAGGGAGCTTGAACGTTTGTCCTAAATAATCAACTAACTTTGTTTGATCCGCAATAACGATAAATCGTTCCGCAAAAGTATCGATGACCTTTTCTCGAAACAGTGCCCCACCGCCACCTTTAATTAAGTTTAAGTTAGGATCAATTTCATCTGCGCCATCAATGGCGATATCGATATGTGTCACATCATTAACATCAACAATTGGAATATCTAACGACTTCGCTTGTAGTGCTGTACGCTCTGAAGTACATACGCCTTTAATTTGGTATCCCTTTTCATGGATGAGTTGCGCAATTTTCGGAACGAGCAATTCAATTGTACTTCCTGTTCCAATGCCCACCGTCATGCCATCTTCAATACGACTTATCGCTTCATCTAGTGTCATTTGTTTTAGTTGCTTAATGCCCATTGTCGCACTCCTTTTTTATGACTTATGTATCTGTCTTTATTGTACAATATTCATCTGAAAAAGCCATGACGAATCAACCGAATTACGTTAAAATAAACTTTAAATATGAGGAGGAAGCAAAATGAAATATCAAATCCATGCCATCTCAACGGGAAAAATAGAATCTTTACAATATCGAAACGATCGGCCTATGAAAAGTGCGCTTAACAAAAAGCCCATTCAAGATAAAGTATGGCTATCTCAAACAGGTTTAATCACAGACGAACAAGAATATAAAGACCACGGCGGACCTGATAAAGCACTTTGTTTATACAGTTATTCCCATTATGATATGTGGAAAGAAGTTATCCACCCCTTACCTGACTATGCTTTATTTGGCGAAAACCTTACTGTATATCATGTTGATGAGACGTCATTATTTTTTGGTGATCAATACCAACTTGGAGAAGCGCGTATCGAAGTCTCTGAAATACGTGAACCTTGTTGGAAAATCCAAAGTAAATATGGTTATCCTCATCTTGTTAAAGATATGACGTCTTCTGGAAAAACAGGCTGTTACTTCCGTGTCTTACAAGAAGGCTATGTTTCTCCGAATGATGACTTGCAACTTATAAAAAGTGCGCCTAAAGTAACAAGACTTTCTGTTCAAGAACTCAATGATATATATTATAACGATAGAAAAAATAAAGACCGCCTCGCATACGCGATTCAAAACCCATTCCTTACACAAAAGCGCAGACAAAAACTTGAAAAAATGCTTGCACGCCTCTAGCTTTATGGACGCAAAAAAAGCAGGCTGACTATTGTCACCCTACTATAATATCGACTTTAATTAGCATTGAAACAGGAATCTAAGTATTGAAGTCTTTGGCTTCAAAGATAAAGACCTGTTCAACAGGCTCATTGAAAATACGCGCAATCTTTACCGCTGTCAAAATAGAGGGCATAAAATCATTGCGCTCTATTAACGACACGGTTTGACGAGAGATACCCGCCTTTTCTGCTAATTGTGTTTGATTATAGCCGTCTCTTGCACGTAATTCTTTCAAACGATTGCGCATCGCATCATCTCCTCAAATAAAAGTAAAATTGGGATGAAACTATAAATTTGATATAAGATGCATTTTACACCTTTAACAAGGCAGAAATAAAGACAAAAGCAAACTTCTATAAGTGTATTTTTTTACACATAAATTGTCTTTTGTACGATTCTTAAACAGAAATAGGAGGCGGAAAACGTCATATCCTCTCTTCCAACCTCCTTAAACTTATCCCGCACTTGCCTGAGTTCACATTGTATTCAACAATTGGATATTCTTTCGATTTGAAATGCTGTTTTAGAATAAAAAGGTGTATTAGCTTTCAAAATCGAATAGGCCTTGGGACCTAGTAATTGTATATCATTAGGCAAGCTTTGAGTTTCGACTGTAATACCTGAATGAGGCTTAAAAATATTCATATGACTTTTCCAATTTTCAGAGTCATTTAACGTATAAAGTACAACTTGAGGCGCATCTGTTGAAACATGCAAAGCAAGATCATCATTTGAAATTGATAGTTGACCCTCCGCCACTTCAAAAGGATGATCTAAACCTCTCTTCGCATTCACTTGTTGCTGGATGCTATCCTGCGTAGTATTAAAAAGTTGTGCTAACTGAATCTGATTCGAACCCATTTCTTCAACGAGATCAATCGGAGTTAGCATAGGCATGCCTGTTTCATCTAAAGGATACATTGCTAATCGATCACTTGCGATCACATGATTATCCACCACATTGCTATCTCGATTTAAATTAAAATACACGTGATTCATTGGATTAAATAATGTATCTGCATCTGATTGTGCTTCATACTCAATCGTCCATGTTTCCGATGTATCATACGTAAAAGTTACTTTTACATCTATATTTCCCGGGTAATGATCTTCTTCTTGTCGTAATTGTGTAGTAAAAACAACTTGCACCTTTTCTGAAAGATCCTCTTTAATGATTTGATAATCAAACAGCCGATCTGACAAACCATGATGTCCACCATGTAAATGATGTGGTGGATCATTTTGTTCAAGTGTATAGGTTTTGCCTTTTAATTCAAATTGACCGTTTGCTATGCGACCGCCAACTCTTCCAACTGTTGCACCAAAATAAAAAGGATGATGAGGATAAAATTCATCAGCTTCAACTTCGTTCCCTAAAACAATATTATTGTCGCCAATTCTCCAACTAACAATACGTGCACCGTAATTCATGAATACAATTTTACTTTTGTTATTTTCTATTTTGATGAGTTCAATACCATTAGATTGTTGTTCAATATTAATAAACATTTTTACACTGTACTCCTTTACACTGCTCCCAAAGTTTATCCCCTAGTTGGCAATACCATTATGAGCACCCCTATGATACAGATGGCACCACCAATCAAATCAAACTTGTCCGGCGTTTCTTTATCAATCCAATATGACCATAAAAGGCTCATAACGATAAAGACACCCCCATACGCTGCATACACACGCCCAAAAGTTGGAAAGGTCTGAAATGTCGCAATCACGCCATATAAAATGAGTACGACACCACCGATGAATCCAAACATGAATGGTCGTTCTGCGCGTAACCATAGCCATATGAGATAACCGCCACCGATTTCACATAATCCTGCTATGATAAAAATCACTGTGGAATACACAAAACTCACATCTTCACCTCATATATTTTACTCTATTCTAACAGTATACTACAAAAAACAAATGATAAGGCAATCACACTTGCACAAAGTGAATATGACTTGTGGCCATCACCGATAAAAAGGTAACTGAATTCCTAAAACAGTAGTGTCTGTTTACGAAACCCGTTACCCTAATATTTATTCATCATTTTGATATCTTTTTTAAGATTGGTTTTGGCGTTGAAAAGCACGTTTTAAAACATTGACCCATCCTTTTTCAAACGAAAGAACCGAATTTTTATATGTTTTTGCAGCAACAATAAACAACACAATAATGAGCACAATATGAATAATTACTGCAATAATACCTTCTATCGTTGAGACATTGGACAAGGATAAGCGAGAGAATGTCACAAACGGTGAGAAAAACGGTACATAACTTGTAATTTTGATAAATAAATTGTCTGGATTAAGCGCACCAAAATAACCTGAGTAAAATGCACCCATTATTAATAAATTCATTGGCATTAATGATTGTGCCATATCTTCTATTCTAGACGTTAAGTTACCTAAAATAGCGGCTAAGATAACATAACTAAAGATGCCAAGTATCAAGAATAGCAATCCGAAAATGATCAAGCGAACGATATGAGGTGTAAATTCTACAGATATCGAGTCGAAAGTATGTTTTAAATCAAATATAAAATAACAAGCGACGACAGTGATAAAGAGCGCTAAGATTTGAGTGAACGCTACTGCCAATACGGCTAAAATCTTGGCTAAGATATGATGCACAGGATTTACACTCGTAATAATCATTTCGGAAACGCGCGATGTTTTTTCAGTCGCGACTTCCATCGCTATTTGTTGTGCATAGTTAAATGTAATAAAAAATATTAGAAATGTTCCTGCCATTACAATTACTTTGCTAAAACTTTCTTCTTCAGAACTTAAATTTTGATCTGCTTGACCTTCTTTTTGAACAATTTGGCTTTTAACGTTACTTTGTGCTTGTAACTTTTGTAAATCTTGTCCTTGAAGTCCTAGATCCTGTGCCACCTTTTGCACTTGTAGTTGAGTTAAAACAGATTGTAATGTCGATTTATCTTTATCTGATGGTATATCGTGACTTAAAATAGTTCCATTGAGTTCATGCGTCTTCGTCTCATCAATAATAAAAGCTTGATCAATATCTTCCTTTTTTAATTTTTGCTTTGCTTGTTTTTCTGATACATGTTCAAACTTCGTGTCTTCATTGACAATCGAATATTGCTTTTTGACTTGTTGATACAAATTTTTATCCTGCGTTACAATTGCAATACGGTCTTCTCCACCGTCAAACAGTTTAATGATTTTATCCACATTCGCTAAACCGATGATGAGCAAAATCATGATGACCGTCGTAGTGATAAAAGATCTAGATCTCAACTTCTTTTGGTATGTGATTTGGAAAGTCGCAAAAAATTTATGCATTTTTGTCACCTACCTTCTCTATAAAGATTTCATTAATCGTTGGTTCCATTAGTTGAAAACGTTTCGCATAACCTTTTTGTTGAACGATTTGAAATATCGCTTCTGCCACAGTTTCATTTTCAATTGTAAAATAATTTTCTGAGCGATGAGTTTCATAATGTAATACACCTGTAAGTTGCGCCGCTTCTGATAAGTCATAAGGTGCATCGACGACAAGACGTTGATAGCCTGCTTGTTGTTTCACTTGTTGAATATCCCCTTGTACAACCATCTGTCCACGATTTAATATACAAATATTATCGCAGAGCTCTTCGACATGTTCCATACGGTGTGAGCTAAAGATAATCGTCGTCCCTTTGGCATTAAGATCTTTGACAGCATCTTTTAACAACTCTACATTAACTGGGTCTAATCCACTAAATGGCTCATCCAAAATCAATAGTGACGGTTCATGAATCATACTTGCGAGCAATTGTACTTTTTGTTGGTTCCCTTTAGATAGCGCTTCTATTTTTTTATGACGGTTTTCTGTGATTTGAAAACGCGCTAACCAATAATCTAATGCTTTTTTGATATCCGCATTTTTCATTCCTTTTAAAGTTGCTAAATATTTGAGTTCTTCTGTTACAGTCAATTTAGGATGCAATCCTCTTTCTTCTGGTAAATAGCCAATGATGTCATACATCGTTTTATCTATCTTTTTGCCTTCGTATGTAATTTTGCCTTCAGTCGGTTCAGATAATCCTAAAATCATACGAAATGTCGTCGTCTTACCCGCACCATTTCGTCCTAAAAAGCCCAACATCTTACCTTTTTGAAGTTCAAACGAAATGTCATCTACTGCCACAAATTGTTTGAACTTTTTCGTGACCTGTTCTACTTTTAACGTCATTGATGTAGCTCCTTTCGCTATACGATTACTTTGAATATACAAGAATCCAATAAAAATGACAAGTATATTTATCAAAATGACTTATTTATATTTCATTAACTGCATTGTAGTACACTTAAAGCATAACGCAAATTGAAACAGTTAACCTTACTTAATGTCAATTTGTAGAAAAAAGTGTAGCCAAGATGAAACACTTCCTTAGAAGGTGTCAGCAAAGTGCTTTCATCTCAACTACACAAACGTCTATTCATTATTTATTTAATAGCCTACTAAATATGCAATAGACATCGCCACTGCACATATCACTACCCATGCAAGTATCAGTTTCCATACAAATTTAATCCACTGTGTATAGCTTATATTTGCGACTGCTAAAGCACCCATTAGAACAGCAGATGTTGGAAAGAGACTATTACTGATTGCATCACCATATTGAAAAGCTAAAACAGTAATTTGTCGATTCACCTCGAGTAAATCTGAAATTGGCACTAACAACGGCATTGTAGTTAAAGCTTGACCTGATCCAGAAGGAATGAAAAAGTTGAGGAAAAATTGAAAAATGAACATCCCTATAATCGTCACAACTGGCGGTAATCCTTCTAACATTGATGACATGAAATAGACAATTGTATCGATAATCTTTCCGTTTTCTAAAATAACGATAATCCCTTTCGCAAAACCAACAATCATTGCACCAAACAAGACATTTTTCATACCTTCTAATAAAGCGTCGAATGTACCATTGAAACCTAGGCCAGCTACAAAGCCAGCAAGCAGTCCTGCTAACAAAAAGTTTGCACTCATTTCATTAAATGTCCAACCGAATTTAAAAATCCCAAAAACATTCAGTCCAATAGCCCCAACAATGAATAATAAGCTGACGAATTGTCTACGCGAAAATGACGGTATCACTTCTTGTCGATGACGATCCACTTCTTCCTGTTCTAATTTGTATACGATACTCTGTTCAGGCGAACGTTTCACACGTCTTGCATAGCGCATGACCGCCACCATTGCGGCCAGCAAAATAAAAATATAAATGATAGAACGCAATCCCCATCCTGAGAATAGGGGGAGTTCGGCGACGCTTTGTGCAACGCCGACTGTAAATGGATTGAGCATCCCTCCAATAAAGCCACTCGCTGCACCTAAAATAACGATTGCCGCCCCCGTCAATGCATCGTAACCTAAAGTTCGTGCAATTATAATCCCGATAGGCACAAAAATAATCGTTTCTTCCGCGAGTCCAATTGAAAAACCTAAAATTGAAAACATTAACATAGTGAGCGGAATCATTAACACTTTAAACTGCCCTAATTGCGTCATCAATCGCCGAATCCCTGCTTCTATTGCACCGCTCTTATGTACAATCCCAAAAGCGCCACCTACTAAAAAATATAAAAAACAATTTCTCCACCACTTATTAATCCTTCTGGTATAGCACGAAAGATATCCAATAAACTTGCAGGCTGTGAAGGTAAAATATGATAAGAATCAGGCACAACAACCGTCTGGCCATTGACCTTTTTTCGTTCAAATGTTCCCGCCGGTATCAGATAAGTCAATAGTGCAGCCACCACAATCACCATCATCAATAAAGCATAGGTATGTGGCATCTTACGTTTTTTCAGCTTGTTTTTCATGATTAAAACATCCCTTTTATTTAAATTTTCGAAATAAACTGATTTTTATTTATATACACTTAATCCAGTTGCTCTAATCATGCGCTCTGAATTAAACAAAAATGCTCAAAAATGAAATGCTTACTTACTTCATCTCATCTTTGAGCACACTTGATTTAATATTTATATGGATCTTGTTCTATTTGTTTTTGTTGTGATGTTTCGTATGATGTGAATGATTCCTCGTTTGAAGCATCATCTTTTAGATCATCGTTAGGGAAGCCCTTATCATGACCGGCCTCAATATATTTAGGCGAAGGTCCATATTTATTGACTTGTTCCTTACTATCAAGCAAAGCAATAATTAAACACACAATATTTAAAATGATTGTGAGGCTAAGTACAGTATAACCTAACCAATCTGGAATAAAATCAAAATTTAAGTTTCCAGTCACTTTTGTATCTACCCCATTGATGTTTCCTTCAGAAATATCTTCATCAGGGCTTAGGCCACTGATAACATTATAAATGATACTAACGATAAAACTAATCATTGGAATCCACATTGAAAAGCCCACATCATGAAATCTTCTGACCTGCAACGCTAAATTAGGAATAATGGTTGCTAACGCATAGAGGAGTATAACAATGATTAGAATCACACCCAAAATAGGGCCTACTCCAGGGATAAAGAAACATAAGAATGCAAGGAAAAATGTGACAACATAAATCAAAAAATTCCAAAGTGCTACCCACCAGTATTCACTTCGACGACTTCGCCCTTTGAAGTTAAAGTAATTTAACCAAAAATATTTGTAGGCCTCTACAAAGCCAACTTTCGGCGTTACGTACATGATTGATCCTCCTTGTATTTTCTCTTTTCTTCAGTGTACCATACTCTTTAATGAATGTAACAGATCCCTTTTTCACCATGCATCTCTTTAATATGAACTTCCCTTCGATGTGGCTATGAGTTGGTTTTGACACGCAAGTTCGCTACAATATGAATCATCATCATATATGGAGGCACGTATTATGGATTTTATTCATCGTCCAACGATTCAAACTGCTCAAGACTTATTAGGCGTTCAATTGATTTATGAATCTGAACACCATACGCTTACAGGATATATTGTTGAAACTGAAGCTTATCTCGGCCATCAAGATCAAGCTGCACATGGTTTTCAAGGGAAGCGCACACCGAAAGTCGAATCTCTCTATCAAGAAGGTGGCACGATTTATGCTCATACGATGCACCGACAATTATTAATTAATTTTGTAACCCAAACAGCTGGTGTTCCTGAAGGCGTCCTTATCCGTGCCATTCAACCAGAGCAAGGCATCGATATTATGGAATACAATCGCGGCAAAAAAGGCTTTGAATTAACGAACGGTCCGGGAAAATTAACACAAGCATTACAAATTCCTCGTGCAATAGATGGCTCCAAATTAAATACAGGCCGATTAAAAATTGATACAAAACATCGTAAATATCCAAGAGCGATTGTAGCAGGCCCTCGAATTGGCATCCCGAATAAAGGTCAGTGGACGGATGAACCGTTACGTTTTACGGTTAAAGGAAACCCTTATGTGTCCCATATGCGCGCGAAAGATCGGTTACCCGCACATGAAACGTGGAAATCTTCGTAATAAAAAGCAATGTATCTCGAACATAAAAGACTGTTCGAAATACATTGCTTTTTCTTTATATTGTTTCTTTTTTACGAAACATGCCGACATGAATCGAAATAATGGTACAAATAACTAAAATAATTGGATAGAATGAATATTTCAATACTTCCAAATATGTGACATGACCAAATTGTTCGGCCATTAACATACCACTATCGTGCGGTAACACCATCAATGCACTAGCTGCAAAGATATCTAATAAGCTTGCCATTCGTTTTGGCGCAATTTTATACATTTGTCCAATTTCTTTAGCAATCGGTGCTGATATAATAATTGCGACCACATTATGCACTAATGCAGCGGATAAAAAACCTGATAGAAAGCTCATCGCATATTCAGCACTTTTCGGTCCCTTTGCACGTTTTTTCATCGTTTCAATAATCCAATCGATGCCCCCGTAATATCGAATCAACGCAACAAGTCCTGAAATTAAAAAAGCAATAAGGAAAATCATAAACGTCCCTTCCATACCTTCCCCTATTTTAGTAGTCCATTCAAAAATGCCAATATTTCCTCTTGCTACACCAATAACGCCTGTGAGTAAAATACCCGAAATAAGGACGAGCATGACATTCATTCCTAAAATAGCAGCAGCCAACACAAATAAATAAGGGAGTAAATCAATAAAGTTATAACTCAAATCTTTATCAATGTGTCCTGTACCACCAACAATGGCATAAATAATAAATGTAATGACCGCAGCTGGAAGTGCGATTAAAAAATTCGCTCTAAACTTGTCTTTCATTTTAGCACCGACACCTGTTGTTGCAGCAATTGTTGTATCTGAAATAATAGACAAGTTATCCCCGAAATAAGCTCCTGCAATGACAGCAGCTGCAGCGGCTGCAACATTTAAGTCAGCAGACTGTGCTACAGCAACACCAATTGGAATAAATGCCGCTTGTGTTCCTGTTGATGTCCCTAATGATGTGGCTACAAAAGCACTCATCACAAAGATACCAGGTATGAGTAAACTTGGTGGTATGACTGAAAGCCCCATATTTACCATTGCTTCTTGTCCACCCATCGCAGAAGCAGCGCTCGCGAATCCTCCTGCTAATAATAAAATTAATCCAAGTTCAGCAATACCTGAAGAACCCGCGTTTTCAGTAAAGATCTTAATCTTTTTTGCAACTGATGTTTTTCGATCATAACAAACCCAAGCAATGACTATGGCTATAAATATCGCAACATGCCGTGGCAATCGACTGAATGGGTCTTTAGCGCCTATCGCTGTGAAATATAAACCTACCCCAATATATAAGACGAGAAAAATGATAAGGGGTAATAATGCGAGTGCACCATACTGTTTTTGACTTCTTAATTCTTGTGACATCTCTTTCTCCTTATACCTTAGTTTCACGATAAGGATTATACACCATTATTTGACTTTGACAAGTCACTTGCTTCATTGCTTCTGCATATTCGTTTTAAGATCATTTGCTCACTATGTACATTCACGGCAAATGATGATTTTCGTAGTCGTTTTCTCAATCATCAGTTGAAAAAGTAACGAAACCCGTCTTATTTTTAATAACGACCTGATGCTGTCCTTCACCAACTTGTTTATGTTTTAAGTCTTCAATATCTTCTAAATCGACATTACCATAGCGATTTTGTATATCAAATCTTGTATTATGAGGCTTTGTTTTATAAGTGACTTCGACGCCGCCTTTTTCATTTTCAATCGTTATCGGAATATCTATCGGTACATCATTTAAATCTGTATGACCTAAACGGTTATGAATCAATATTTCTTTATAATCTGTTGTTTCGCTTTCTATATAACCAGAACCTATTTGTGCATTCAACGTTCCGATTTGACTATGATTGATTATGATAGAGCCAGAATCTGTATCAACACTCAACTTATTGATATTTAATTGTTCAATATTCATGACACTTTTTCCTAACTTTAATGAAAGCGCATCTAATTTCGATTTTGGAATCGTGATTAGCACTTTATGTCGTTTTACATTTTTAAAAGGATTGACATTAATACGAGGTTGTACTACATCATTTCCTTTAACGTTAATATTTAATTGCTGTTGATGTTGCTTAGTTTGAATCGCATTTTTCTTGTCAGTAAATACACCTTCAATTTTGAGTTGATCCCCAGTTGTAAGTTCCACATCTTTACCTTTAGCTTCGATATGTAGTGACTTTATTTGAGATGTATCAAACTTCTTCTCTATTTCATCATAGTGCACTTTAGACTGTTGATTAAAAAAGGAGTAATAGATAGTACCTACAATACCAACGATAAAGAGGAGCAAGCCAATTAAAAATAAAATCTTTAGTGTCTTTTTCATGATTGTTTACCTCTCTTGATCAGTTGAATGTTCCATTTTAAATATTTAATGATCATCAAATAACTCCATTTCACAATAACAATGGTTAAAACGGCGAGCATGATACCTAAGCCAAGCCATCCTATCGCTGCAAACCAATCTGATATTAAAACAGGGTCTGTTGTAAACTTTTGTTGATAGAACACTAAAAAAGGTGCTGCCAAGCCAATGAGTCCTACGAATGCGAGACTGATAAGCAAACCAATGTATATCAATAACGGACCTGTAATCAAAATAAAATTAATAATGCTCAGCCCTAAAACAGTTATAATTGCTTGTCCCGTATTTGATAAGCCCTTATGCTTTTCTGCTTCACCTACTGCACTTTCAGCATTAATTGATTTCGCCATATCTTTAGGATGACCTAGCATCTTGACGATTTGTTGTTCAGTTTTGCCATCATTTAAACCTTCAATAAAATGATTTTCGTATTCAGAGACAATATCTTGTTTCTCGGTTTCAGACATATTTTTTAAATGCTCATAAAGTATGGCTAAATATTCATTCTTTGTCATGCTTGCTCACTCTCTTCTATAAATAGTTGTACGATATCTACAAACGCACGCCATTCCGATTTTAATTGATTCAAGCGCACCAAACCTAACTCTGTTAATTCATAATATTTTCTTGCTGGTCCTTCTGTTGAAGGTTGATAATATGTCGAAAGGTAACCTTCTTTTACTAAACGTCTTAATAAGGGATAAACGGTACCTTCCGCAATCATCATCCGCTTAGAAATGTTTTGTACAAGGGAGTATCCATATTGCGCCTCTCCTTTAATAATCAAAAGTACAATCATTTCTAATGCACCTTTTTTAAATTGTATATTCATCGCAAAACCTCCAACTATACATCAATCAGTACTGTTTAATGTATAATACTAAAATAAACTTACCATAAGCTATTAAACATTACAAGGTACTGATTAAAAAATAAAACACACCCCTTCAATTGTGAACGGCTGTATTTTATGTTTTGATGCTTATATTCATTTTTAATGCGTTAGGATAACTGGTTCATGTTTTCCATTGACCTCAATACGATGTGCAATGGTTTCGTGTTCAGTTTCTATATATAAAATAAAAGGAGGAGGTCCTTCTTGACTAAACGGAATATGAATTGATGTCACCCTGTCTATATCAATATCACCTTCCAATATGATACGCGCTTCGGCATCAACAAGCATAAAAGAAGGAATCGGAGCACCATCAATATCTAAAATCTGTAATTGTAGCGTCAAACCATGCTGATTGATCCCTTTGATGTCTATTTCAAAATTCTGAATACGATCATTAGCCCGTTCTAAAATATAAAGACTTTGGCATAAGTCCATTTGCAAATCTATCTCAGCTGAATCGTTTGCAACCTCCATTGACTGAAAATCAGTTATTATCTCTATCTTATTATTTCGTCCATTAATCATAGGTGTCACATCAAATTCGATTATAGTTTGCGTTGTATCGACAATCTCCAAACTCATGTCATTCACTTTAATGAGAAAAGGTTGATTGATGCCTTCTATGTTTAGATGATAATCTTTACTGTCATCGAAGTCTTTGATATCAAAATATTGTTGGTAACTTAATTGATTCATGCGCCCAGGTTGTTCTAAATTTAATTCGACAGCGCCTGAATCATGCTGTTCCGACTTCTCCCATACGTCAGAAACTTCATCGTTAGTCTCGAAACGTTTCACTGTTGACCCCCATTCACCAGCTAAAACGGTTATTGTATGATTTATATAATCCATAGAATACGAATTAAAAACATGTCGATTAATATAAGGTATATAACGTATTCTATGTGCAAGGGGCTGAGGCTTCACCTGTCGCATTGGTATATTCCTTAATTTTTCCATTTTCCATACACCTCTAAATAGAATATTATTTCTTATTATACAATTAATTTAACACTATAAAAGATATGAGAATATATACCAATCATCACAAATTATGGTAAAATGTTTCCATATCTTTAAGCAGAAGGTGTTGGCATGCAAATATTATGGAAAATGTTTAAAAAAGACCAATTCGAGGCACACGTTGATGAGTGTGGCATCGAAGTTGGGACGCCTCAAGGCGGTTACCAATATACCGTGTCAAAACCGGCTGTATTACATATCGTCATGGCAGGGACTGGCAGACTCATTTATCAAAATCAAACTTATATTTTAAAACCGGGTGATTTATTTCTGCTTCAACAAGGGATGGAAGTTCATTATGAATCAGAACTAAATGAACCGTGGACTTATTATTGGGTCGGTTTTAGTGGCAAAATTGCATTAGACTATTTGAATCGAACCACTTTGAAAGATCGTCTCGTAATTCAAAATGAAAACACGGGTGCTATTGAACATATCATTTATCGCATGTGTCATCGCTCTGTTCACTATTCGACTGAAGCATCAGACGATATCCAGCATATGCGTGACTTGTATGAATTGCTCTATCAGTTACATTTGCATTTCCCAAAACCGTTTGCTATTGTTCAGACTGAGATTTATTCAAATGTGCGTGAAGCGATACGCTATATCAACGACAACTATATGAAGGCCATCACGATTATCGATGTCGCAAAGCATGTCAATGTGAGCCGAAGTTACTTGTATAAAATGTTCAAAAAACATATCGATCAATCCCCACAAAATTACTTAATCCATGTTCGGATGTATCAAGCTTCAAAACTTTTTAAAGAAACCAACCTGCAAATCCAAGAAATTGCATATCGTGTTGGATATAAAGACCCTCTCCTTTTTTCTAAAACTTTCAAAAAGCAGTTTGGCATGAGCGCAACAGCATATAGAAAATCACAACAACCTTCTGATTAATTTGAAATATTTAATAGTAGTATATGGTGAGAGATTACATCTAATTTTATAATTATATAGATTTTTGTCCTTAAAAAAAGTATAATTATTTAGTATGGGGTTGAAAGCCCTTTCTATTTCATTAACTTAAAGGGGGAACGTAACAGTGATAGAGCTGAACAGTATTACAACGTTGTTTGTTGCGTGTCTATTGCTTATTATTGGTCAAGCAATCGTCAATAAAGTTGAACTTTTTAATCGATTAAGTATCCCTTCACCCGTGATTGGTGGACTGATTTTTGCGATTATATCTGCGATTCTTTCTTCAACAGGTGTACTTCATATTAAATTAGATGGTGACTTTTTCAGAGACTTTTTTATGCTTGCCTTTTTTACAACAATTGGTTTAGGCGCTTCATTCAAGTTATTAAAACTGGGTGGAAAAGTATTAATCGTCTATTGGATTTTATGTGGTGTGCTTGCCACATTCCAAAATATCATTGGGGTTTCAATGGCAAAAGTTTTACATATTGATCCTTTACTCGGTTTAACTGCCGGTGCCATGTCAATGGAAGGTGGACATGGGAATGCCACTGCATATGGTCAAACAATTCAAAGTTATGGTATTGACTCAGCTGTAACGGCAGCATTGGCGGCAGCAACACTGGGTCTTGTTGCTGGGGGCTTAATGGGTGGCCCCGTTGTGCGTTACCTTATTAAAAAACACAATTTAGCACCTGCGCATAGAGAAGAAACACAAAAAGATTATTCAGAAATCGACATTAATCGTCGCTTACATAAAAACTTTTCTATTAACGAAGTCTTTTTCATTCAAATGACAGTCATCCTATTTTGTATGGGATTAGGAACATTTTTAGGCAAAGCATTTAGTGAATGGTCAGGCTTGAATATTCCATTATATGTTGCGTCTATGTTTATTGCTGTCATCATTCGTAACATTTCAGAGTATACGAACTTAAACTTAATTGATTTAAAACTGACAAATCAAATCGGCGATATTTCATTGAGTGTGTTTTTATCCATCGCGTTAATGAGCATTAAGCTCACGGATGTTTATCATCTTGCACTACCGCTTATCGTTATTGTCATTTGTCAGGTTATTTTCGTAGCGCTCTTTTCCATCTTTGTTGTCTTCCGTTGTCTCGGCAAAGACTATGATGCTGCCGTCATGATTGGTGGTTTTATCGGACACGGCTTAGGTGCAACACCTAATGCGATGGCCAATTTAGATGCGATTACGAAAAAATTTGGGAATTCTCCACGTGCCTATCTCGTTGTACCTATCGTAGGCGCATTCCTCGTAGATTTACTCGGTGTACCAATTATTACAACATTTATTAATATTTTTAAACCTTAATGGATATTATGTAAGGGATTGGATTTATGATATTGAAGTAAAAAATGAGCTATTTTTACTTCTTATGCTAACATTTTAAAACGGATGCTAAAAAAGGTTCATTACGATGTAGTGAACCTTTAATCTTTATATAAGTTCCCTCGTTAATTGAGTTTTTACCCTTATTAATTCAAGGATACGAGCGTGTTTTATTTTTAAAATAAAATTTTAATTATAAAAGAGAAGCGCTAGGACGATTTTGTTAAAAATCATCTTAGCGCTTTTTATTTTGGGATTTTGATGTCCCAGTTCATTTTTTATGCTTCTTGTCGTCGAATTTCCCAGTAATATGGATTTTCTAATTGTGACCAATCTGCATCGATTTCATCACTATTTAATAGACAAGCGTCTAATTCTGCTGTAATTTTTTCTTCATCTAAATCTACACCAATAATAACGAGTTGCGTATGACGGTCTCCATATTCCGGATCCCAATCTGCGCGCACATCTTCTCTTTCTTGTAATATAGCAGCTTTTTCAGCTTTTGGCATTGTTGCGACCCAAAATGTGACAGGATGAATATCTACAGCCGTACCAGCTTGAGAAACAAGACATGCAACTTGGTTGTATTGTGCTAACCATGCAATCCCTTTTGCACGTACAATTGACTCTGACATATTTTCCAACCACGTATTAAAACGTGCTGCATGGAATGGTAAACGACGTTTGTAAACAAATGATGAAATACCGTATTCTTCTGTTTCCGGCGTATGTGTTGCATGACCACCTGCTTCAAGTTCTTGTAACCAGCCTGCTGATTGACTCGCAGTATCAAAATCAAAACGTCCAGTTTCTAATACGTCGTCTAAATCAACTACTGAATTTACTGTACGGATAATTTTTGCGGATGGTTGTAACTTACGTAACATCGCTTCTAATCGATTTGCTTCTTCTTCGCTAACTAAGTCGACTTTGTTTAATACGAGTACATCACAAAATTCGATTTGATCAATCAACAAATCTGCGATAGTTCGTTCATCTTCTTCACCAACTGCTTGATCACGATCTAATAACATATCGCCTGATTGGTAATCTTTAATAAAGCGGTTAGCGTCCACAACTGTAACCATCGTATCAAGATTACAAATTTCTGTTAAGTCGATACCAAGTTCTTCATCAACATATGAGAATGTTTGTGCAACAGGTACAGGTTCAGAAATGCCTGTTGACTCGATCACGATTTGATCAATACCACCACGTTGAACAATACGTTCGACTTCTTTCAATAAATCTTCTCTTAACGTACAACAGATACACCCGTTTGATAACTCTACTAATTTTTCATCAGTACGAGACAATCCGCCCCCATCGGCAACAAGATCTTTATCTATATTGACTTCACTCATATCATTAACAATAACAGCTATTCTTTTACCCTCTCTGTTATAAAGAATATGGTTGAGTAACGTTGTTTTTCCTGAGCCTAAATAGCCACTTAAAACGGTAACAGGTATTTTACCCATTATAAACCCTCCTCTATTCTACTACAAATCGTAACAATTACGTTTTACAGTATATAACATATCCTTACAATAACGCAATGATAAATTCTTTTACCCGTTTAAGATTCATCAATCCAACGTTTTAAAAGTCCTCTAAATTAAAAGCACACCCTCCAAGTTTCCATTTTTTAAATGTTCACTTTAGAGGGTGAGTATCCTATTTTTCGTTACATTGATCTCTATGCTGAAAACCTATCTCTTCATTTCATGAGGCAACCTTTATTTAAAGTTGTCGTTGTTGTATCCAGCTTTTCAAATAAGGATCAAATACAATCGCTGACTGTCTCAACTCTTGAATCGTTCGCGCATTAAGCAAGGTCATAATATGCGCCATTTGTGTTTTAAAATTCTCTATATATTGAACTGTCTCTTCGACACCTGCTTCATGGACGCGTTTTAGAATAGGACGAGACATTCCCACCGCTTCAGCGCCTAAACGCAAGGCCTTCACTGCATCGAGTGGATGACGGATCCCTCCACTCGCTAAAAGATGCACACGGTTACTTAAATTACGCGCCTCTAATAATGAAACGACTGTAGATTGTCCCCAATCACTTAAATATTCCATATCTTTAAGGACACGACGCTCATTTTCAATAGAGATAAAGTTTGTACCGCCACGTCCACTGACATCGACATATTTAACACCATGGTCAATCAAATCTTGTATCGTATCATAACTCATTCCAAAACCGACTTCTTTAACAATAACCGGTATTTGAATGGCCTCTACAATTTTTTTAATCTGTGTCATCCAATGTTTAAATTCACGTTGTCCCTCTGGCATGACGAGCTCTTGTGGTGCATTTACATGGATTTGTAGCGCATTCGCATCTACAATTGAGATAGCCTCTTTTGCTTGAGCAACCGAAGCCTCTGCACTAATATTTGCCCAAATCTGTCCTTCTGGATGGTTTTGACGTACAACTTCATATGAATGACGCACATCTGGATTTTTAAAAGCCGCATGCATACTTCCAACTGCAATCGGCAAATGTGTGGCTGCCGCAACTTGGGCCAGCTTGGTATTCATATCAGCTGTCCATTCAGAGCCTCCTGTCATCGCATTCACATAAAGTACGTGTGCCATTTCTAATGCTTGGCATCTTGATTTTAACGAAACATCTGCGACATCAATTGTAGGTATCGCATGATGGACAAATTGGAATCGATCAAAATCAGATTGCTGTGCTTCACTTTGTGCAAGCGCTAATAGAACATGTTCATTTTTTCGTTGTTCTCTTTTTTCAGTCATTGAGTAGCGTCCCCTTATCATCTTTTCTTGTTTTGACTATATCATAACCTATCGCATGATGAACACCTTTCAACCTTTAAATACAAATTTCTACTGTTATCTTTACCATCATTTAACATCACAAAACTTTAAAATCTACGTTATAATATGACAAAATGCAAAACGAGGTATGAATATGATTAACTTTCCATTTTATGATAAAAATAGTGTCCAAGAAGATTGGATTGATCGCAATCAACATATGAACGACTCAGAATATGCACGTGTCTTTAGTTTAGCGATTGATCACTTTCACGATCAAATCGGTTTGTCCAATCCTGAAAGAAATGCAAGAAATTATACTGTTTTTACCCTTGAAACGCACATCAGTTTTCTCAAAGAACTGTCATTGCATACGCCTATTGCCATTAAAGTCAATATTTACGATTTTGATGAAAAGCGAACACATTACTTCCTAGAATTAATCAATCGCAACACGAATGAAGTTGTCGCAACTGCAGAAACGATGATGATGGGCATTGATAAGTCGACACGCCGCGCAACCCCTTATCCTGAAGATATATTTGCACAAATCCAACATTATGCCCATACACAAAACAGAACGGATTGGCCAAATCAATTGGGGCACCGCATTCAAATACCTAAAAAAAGGAAAAACTAATAACGAAAAGCCTTAAATTGTACTGCACTTTCTATAGAAACATAAAAAGACTGCGCGCCTCAATCTTAAATTAAGCGTCCGCAGTCTTTTAACATGTCATGTCTTCTTTACATATGAAATTCCTGATTATTTAACGAATTATTTAAGCGTCAGTCGCACCACGGCGAATCATATCTGCTTTAGTGACAATAGGATATTTTTTGAATACGATTGAGCCGATATAGCCCCATATTAAGCCAATAATTCCCATAATCACACCATAAATAACGACAGTCCCCCAATGATTAAAACCAAACATTACGATAAAACCTGCAATTGGCGTTGCAGTTCCGGTCGCATCATTCACAAGTCCAGAAAGGGCAATGACTAAGCCCGCGGTTGCGCCTCCGAAAAAGTTCGTAATATAAATAGGAATGGGATTTGCCGAGACAATGTCTGCTTGTGATAATGGTTCAATACTTACAGATATTGTGGATTTGCGATCACCTAATTTGAGACGATGGAATAAAGTTCCGTTCATGAATGCTGAACTGAACGCTGCCATCGCACCAATAGCCATTGGGACACCTGTAAGACCAAGCAAAGCCGTCAGTGCCATAGAGCTTAATGGTGCCGTACCCACTACCGTAATGATACCACCTAAGATAATTCCCATAATGATTGGACTTGTATCAGTTGAGCTTTGGATGATATCGCCAATTTTAATTAATGTATTTTTCACGACTGGTGTGAACAATAATGCCACAGCTCGTGATAATGGCGCTACAATTAACACGGCCACAATCAAATCGACACCATCCGGCACATATTTTTCGGTATATTTCATTAAGTAACCAATTAAATAACCTGCGAAGAAACCAGGTAATAAATCTAAGCCACCACAAGCAGCTGCAATGACTAAAGCGTAAACGGGTGAAACACCAACCGCTAATGCTGTTAAACCTGCTGCTGCTACACCGCCTAAATTTCCAGCTGCAGCGCCGACTTGTTCAAGAAAAGCATTATGAAATACACGTCCCCCAACGTATTTGTTAAATGCTTCGACCAAAAACGTCGCGATAGCTGCATTCGCTAGTGCACCCATGGCACGCATGCCGTTTGGCGCTTTATATGTAAATAACGTGAAAATGACAAGTACTAAAATTAAAAAAGCAGTACCGATTAATAAATCCATAATGTCCCCCTCTTGTTATTCGAAAAGGCCCCTTAAATTTACATATTTATCAATTTCTGAATAACTTTATAATATTGATATTTTTGCATATAGTTAATTCTACTAAAAATTTTACTTAATTGCACGGCGCTTTACTTTATTTAAGAATTTGTTTGTCTCAGACGTTCATTTGATTCTATATTTAATCCAAAAAAAGCTTTATAAAAACAAAATTATTGTGTGAATACGATAATCCACCTCAATTTTGTCTTTATAACACGAACACACACTCACCATTCATCTTGATATATCTATTATTTTTTCAAAACGTTTTGACTTATTGCATTTTCTTTCATACCTAGAAAATAAACTACATCGATATAGAAAAACAGAATGGTCGCTTGTAAAAAGCACATTTGCATATGCTTTTCATCAGAGACCATTCTGCTTATTTATCGCAGAAGCTGCACGCCATTGCATGTCTTACTTCATCTTTTTTATGGATGGATTGTTTTACGGATTTGTTTTAAAACTTTTCTAGATTCAACGATAGGATATAACGGAAAAGCCGTGACCATATCTTTATATTCATAAAAATGAATCGGCTGTTGCTCTGCCTCAAAATAATCAGCGAGCTTACGCATATCTGGATAAAAGATTTCACTTGTACCTCCAAACATATAAACGGGTGGTAAGCCTCGCACTGAACCATACATCGGTGACACATGCGGATTTTTACGCTCTAAATCGTCGACCCAAACTTTAGCGACAGATTGTAAGCTAAACACATTTTGGATAGGGTCTTTCTTTTGAACTTGCTCTGTAATATCTGGATTAGAGAGCGAGAGATCGAGCCAAGGTGAAATTAAATACAACTGACGTGGCAATGGCAGCTCATCTTGCTCCATTAATTTTTGAACAAAGCTTAATGCCATATTTCCACCAGAGGCATCCCCCATAATCACAATATTATCTGCATCTGTTTCTTTCAGTAAACGACGATACGCTTGTTCAATGGCTTGATGGGTTTCACGATACGTGTATTCCGGTGCCTTTGGGTAAATAGGCAAAACCACTTCATGTAACGTTTCATAAGCTAATTTATCCATAAATCGCCAATGAAAAACAGAGGGTTGTAACACAAAAGTGCCACCATAAATATATAAAATCTTATTTTTAATATGATGACCAAAGTTAAAGCGAAAAACTTGCATGTCATCAAACATATCCTTCACTAAGTTCGATTTGACATTGATTTGCTCAGGTTGTTTATGTTTTTCTTTATTGAGTTGGCGGCGTTTTTCTAAATAGGCATCGACCTCATCTTGTGTTTTAAATTTAATATGACGTTGATGCGATAAATATCTCCCCATTAAATTACTCATGACATTACGTTTCAATTCAATCCCTCACTTTTGTCTACATTGTCCTCTTGTTCTGTTTATTTCTATTTTAGATTTAGACTTCCATATTAGAACATTCGCATTCTTTTTCATTATAATACGTTTTATCAATTGATGCTCTTATAAATTTTAAATAATTGTGATTCTAAACGATCCAAATCAATAAAACGACCTTCTCGATGCATTTCTTTACCTTCGTATAATAGAATATCAACTGGAACTGTAAAAATGGATAAAGCCCCGGCAATTTCGGGCACATCGTCCGCACTCAAATGTCCTAAAGCAACACCTTCATATCGTTCAACAAGTGATTCAACTCTTGGTAATATCGCATGACAAACTGAACAATTTTCTCTCGAAATATGAACAATTGCAATCTCATGCGTCTGTATAAACTGTTCGTAGGTCTCTAAACTTTTTAAATTTTCCATCATCTACCTCCTTGCTATCATACAAATGATAACATTGATATACAAACATTTTTCTATGGATGCTTTTAACTTTCACTTGATAGGAAATTTATCTTGCATGGTCGGAGAAAATATCGTTAATTGTAGCATCTATCAAGAAAATTCTTTTAAAGCATCACCTAAAGACAAGAAAAAAGGATTACAATGAGCAGAACCTTTCAGATTTGTTGCTTACGACTATTAATATAGGTGTAGGTATAATATAATGCTTATATTATTGTCATTATAATTCGTTCAAAATCTCAAATCTTATTCTTGGAGGCGTCCTTTATGAAAGAGAAATCTCAATCCCAGCCCCATTTCCAGCAACAGTTTGACTATCAAACAATTCATCGTGGAAAACGTTATGGCAAAAAACGTCGCTCATGGGTTAGTTTTATTCTTACTTTAATTGCAGCGGTATTTGTAACGATAGCTGCCTACAGCATGTATTCAGATACGCTGTTTAAAATGGGTTTCATTAATGAAAATGTCACTTTTGATAAGCTTAAAGTCATCACAACGCAATTGAGTAGTATTACACTTGTTGATATTTCTGCAGTTGAACAAAAGCTCAGCGTTTTAATTAAAGTATTGAATGTTTTCTTTATTCTATCTCTCATTAACATCGTTTTAGCTTTATTAACACTCATTTTTAATCGTACGATTTTAAAAATACTTAATTTCATCATTGCAGTTTTCATTACATTGATTCCAATTGGTTTTCTTTACTACATTGATGACGTCGCTGATGAATTTGCGAAACAACTTGCGCCCTATGTTGGTCAAGTCGACGCTTCTAATTTATTAACAGGTGCCAACGCGTTACATAATGCTATTATTTTTATGGGGATTGCGACATTCCTCTATTTCATTAGCTTATTCTTTAGAAATCGCCGTCCGAAAATCAAATAATAAATCGAAGCCACCTTCTGTATTCATTGCTTTTTGATTGAAGGTGGCTTCGATTTTAATATACTATACGACAATTTCGTTTCAATGATACATCTTATATCTGCTTACTTATAAGGCAATGGCCATGTTTCAAGGTTTTCTGCCATATCCCAAAACATATATTCAAAGTAGCTCGTATAAACAACAATATCTTCTAATGCTTGTAGCTTCTCTTCAGACATACCGTCCGTGACTTGGTTCATTATCCGTACAACATCGTCTTTAAATGTTGTAAATGCTTCTGAACTATACATCTCAATCCATTCTCCATAGAATGGATGATCAATGGCACCCTCAATTTGACTCAGTGCTTCTCCAATATATTGATAACTCCAAGTACACGTTAAAACAGCCGCAATCACGTTTTCAATATCTCCGCGTTGCGCAAGATTTAACATATAGCTCGTATACGCTAAAGTCGTACTCGCTGGCTTTGTTTCCTCTAACTCTTGTTCTGTAATGCCAAATCGTGCTGCATATTGTCTATGTAATGCCATTTCTGTATTTAATGTGCCTGCGACTAACTCACCAAATGTTGTCATCATCTCTAAATCTGATGCTTTAGTAACACCTATTGCAAAGAGTCGCGTATAATCGATTAAATAAATATAGTCTTGTTTTAACCAATGTTTAAACTTTTCTTGATCAAGTGAGCCGTCACCAATCCCCTTAACAAATGGATGGTCAAGATAACTTTGCCAAATCGGTTTTACCCGTTCAAACAATCGATCTGTAAATGTCATAACCGCATACCCCTCTCATCGTTTCTTTATTTAACATCACATAAATTATCGAAAACTTCAAGAACAGAGATAAAATTTGATTTCAATTTTTATTTACCATCAAATCTGTAAACTGGGTGAATGACGTTCTGTTAGTCTATTTCATACTTGTTATTCGTGCTTAAAACTAATTAATTTTTGATAGAGTTTATCCATATAATAAGCATCGAATGCAATATTACAATCAATACGCCATTGATTCATAGATTGAATCGTAGACGTATACACATAACCGAAAACTTCTACTGGAAAATGTGGTTCAAAAGGCAGCTTCGTCTCATGTGATTTCAACTCACCTTCAAAGTACTTAGAAAATTGTTTTAAAATTAATCGATAAAATTTAGGATCTTCTTTTTGAGTTTGTAAAATTTTTATAATTTGTTGATCAAACGTTTTTTCCAGACTGCTAAAAGGATAATACAGTCTCTCTTCAAATTGTAAATTAAAGTAAGGTTTCATCACACCTCTACAAACATACCAAAGTAGCTCATATTTATCTTTAAAATGCTGATAAAAAGTCGTTCGATGCACATTTGCTTTATGACAAATATGATTAATTGCAATTTTAGTGAGTAACTGCTCTTCTAATAACTCTAAAAATATTTGAGATAATCTTAAATTTGTCTTTTGTACACGAATATCTTTTTCATTCATAATCCCCACCTTCACCTTTCTTCATGCTTAAAGGTGTTACCCCTTAATATGGCGTCTCTTTATACACATTTTGTTTATTATAAACTAACTTTTAATTCATTTACAATGCAAAAATTCTTGGAACGACATAATTATCAAATGTATATTGTTTTACTACATCTTTTATATAAGTATCATATTTAATTAAATAAAAAGAGATGAACAAAGATTTAATTAGAAAAGAATTCGTTCAAGTGACGATTGAATGCACAAATACTGGGCTAATGAGATGGTTTAATATGAATGTAGTTCGCTTCAAATTGTCACCTTTTCTGAATAACTGAAAACAAAAAAGACAGGATAGGAATCCAAAAAATTAATTTTGGTTTCACGATCCTGTCTTTTTGAGCAAAGCAGCGTGACCTATTATCATACAAATGCACAATACACGATTCATCAGACGCAATCTATCTATCGCTTTACTTATGGCTTATTTTTTAATAATCTTCATAATTGACGATTTTTAGATGATCTCCATCGGAATCACCATCAATTAAATAATGAGATTGAATGATTTGACCTTGCTCATTTTCTTTTTCAACTAACACTGAATAAAAATCATTATTTTTACTCACATTCGTCACTTTGGGATTTGTAAAATGATATCTTGCACGCCCATTAATTTTCTCTTTCATAACTTCATAATTAGATGTATCTTTTAATAGATAACTTGAAATCTCAGCAAAATCTGATTTTTCATAGGCTTTATTAAGCGCACCTGTGTATTTTTTAATAAACTCACTTACTTTATCAAAAGTATTCTTTTGTTTGGATGCATTAAACTTTTTAATTTCATCCTTATCAAAGGACAATTCCACTTCATTTTCAGACTGTATATCACTCTTTTTGATTACTTTTTCATTTGTTTTAAACTTCTGATCATAGGACTGCCCTTCCGCGTAGATCACTATATCTTTGTTAAGTGGGAAGGATTTATACGTTTCATCTGAACGTGGCTTAATTTTTTCACCATTAATGACAATCATTAAGTCTTTTTTATTCAAGCCTTCTGTATTTTTAAGTTTCACTTTTATTTTCGCTTCTTCAAAATCCTCTGTTACAGGTATCGTCTCGTTGTTACTTTGATCAAAATCAAACTTCAGTTGTCCTTCATATGTCCCTCGGTCTGTCGTCTTAACAGCATCAACCGCGTACCGCCCAGGGATGTAATTACCTAAAGCGACGGATTGGCCTTTTTCTGTAATGATTTTCTTCTTCAAACCGTCTGATTCAAATTCAAAAGTTGCTTTTTCATTTGATTTTATGACGGCTTGTTTCGTAGGTGCTTTAAATCCGATATTATCAAAAATGAGATAGCGTCGCCCATTTTTACTAATTCGTAAAACATCTTGGCCTTTTTTCGTTTTAATATAAGAAGCGACGGCTGTCTCATGATTTAAACTATCCACTGTGTGAAAAACATCTTTTTCAAATTTTTTCATTCCTATTTCATCTTTAATATATTTGATGTAAGTTGCCGCTTCTTTTCGTCCTACTTTGTTGTCCTTTGAACTAAGAATATTCGATACTTTTGCGACGTCATCGTTATTCACAGCATTAATTAATATTTTTGCTTGCGCTTCAGGAGAATTGAAATTTCTTAATAATAAAAACAAAATCATTAACAAAATTAGAATAAACGTAACGATAGCAATAGGTATGACCGTCTTTAATGGGAGACGATTTTTATGAGGAGGTGTTGAGTTTCCTTTAGTTTGTCGACTCAATGATGGCGTAGGTTCTTTCGAATAAGAAACTTGACTGCCACAATGTCGACATATATTTTTCTGATCTATCGTTTCTTCTTCACAAACTGGACACCAGCTCATATTTTCACCTCTATTTCTTCTAATTAAAATTTTAACGATGCTTTTATCAAAACTATTAGACTGCCCCATTAAGTTGGGATCATTGGATAAAAACAATCTATTCGACTCAATTATAAACGACTAAGCTGAGATTTGATACGTTCATCTATTTTTTCGAGCATTTCCCTCGTAGCTTCAATTTGATTAAGCGGAATATCTGATAACATTTTATTGGCAAGATTTGCTATCAAATCACGCGATGCACGTACATAATTTGCCCCTTCTTCTGTAAGTGCCACATATTTTAATCGTTTATCGTATTCATGATTCAATGTCATCCACTGAACCAGCCCCAGATCCACGAGTTTCTTTATCCGCCTGCTGACAGCTGCTTTATTGACACCTTGCTTTAAAGTAATTTCCGTTAAAGTTAATGATTTATGACTTGATAGCATTAAAAGGACACTTGATTGTTCGTTAGAAACCCCATATTTCGAACGCAAATCTTTTAATAACGCTGTCGTTAACGCATTCATATTCGTCATAAACTCACCCATAAACGTTACATGTTGACTCATTGTTTTAGAATCAGCCATCGTTCATCACCACCTTCACAACATTCGACGATCTTTACTATCGTAACAACAATTATTTTATAATGAAACGGTCTTTTTTATCATTTTCTTGGAGAATTTAGTATGATGATTGTAAATGACAATTAAAGGACACACTTATTTAAATGAATATACTCACTTATTTTTTATTAACAAGCTACATTATAATCTTAATATTTATAAAGATAAAGCCACATCGTATATTAAATATTTCATTGTTTTATATTTTAATGCTAATCAATATGCTCATCGTTAGCAATACCTTTATTTTAGGCGAGAATCGGCTTCTTATGATGTGCATACTTTTAGGGTTAGGTTTATGTGCAATTGGGACATTGCCTTTTCGTTTTTTGATTAAACGTAACTACACAATAAAGTACGTTTTATTATATCATTGCATGTTGATCAGTTTAATTTTGAGCTGCTTTTTCGTGAAAGCCGTAATTCCAAGTATTTTAACACTACCTTTTGATTTACTGATTAACTTGACGATTGTGTTTGTCACATCATGGCAATGTTACCTTTTGATGACTTATCAATTTAAGCAAACACAATCAGTGTATCAAAACCCAACGATTCTTATTTTAGGTGCAGGTATTTTTACAGAGCGTGTGACACCTTTATTAAAATCACGCTTAGATGCTGCCATGACTTTGATACCGCGCGGTTCATCTCAATTCAAATTCATTGTGAGTGGTGGACAAGGTCCCGATGAACCGATACCAGAAGCATTAGCTATGCAACGCTATTTAATACAACATGGTATTTCACCAAAACATATCGTTTTAGAAGACGCTTCGACAAATACACAAGAGAATATTTTATTTTCTAAAGCCTACTTAGATGCATCAAACATCAAAAAATTAGTCATCGTCACAAGCGACTTTCATATTATGCGTGCACTTCGTATTGCGCAACGCGAAGGGATTCAAGCGACTGGTTTGGGTGCACCTACACCACGCCTCGGCATTTCTTTACTTCACGATTATAGTGGTTTGCTTTTCAAATATCCTTTTACTTGGTGGATTTTTGGTATCGTACAAGTTCTTATCGGTATCTATTGGCTATTAATGTAAACGTGCATGTTCCATTTGTTTGCCAGCTTCATCACAATAAAAAGACTCGACTTTTACGTGTGCTTCTACACATTTTCAAAAATCGAGTCTTTCTTTTTATATGATTGAAAACAATGTCAAGTTCATGATTGTACTGCTATTTTGTCGCGTAAGTTTTATCAGATAATTGACCATCTTTTAGGTAAATCATGCAATCAGCATAATCGAATAATCGCTCATCATGTGTCACCATAATACCGATTGCACCTTCTTCTTTCACTTGATTTTTAATCATTTCTACCACTTCCGTTGCGCGCTTCGCATCTAAGCTTGCGGTAGGCTCATCCGCTAACAACAATTGTGGTTGATTCATCCAAGCACGCATAATCGCAACACGTTGCTTTTCCCCACCAGAAAGCATATGTGGATACGCATCAAGTCGATGTGCCAAGCCGATACGTTTTAATAGCGCAACCGCACGTTCACGAGCCGCCTTTTTACTCATTCCTGCTTCTTTTCCTACCAATTCTAATTGCGCACTGACTTTTAAATAAGGAACAAGATGTGCAGCTTGAAAAATAAAGCCAATATCTTTTAATCTTTTTTCAGTTAATTCACTTTGATTTAAATGATTGAACGCTTCTCCATTTAATAAAACTTGACCTTCTGTAGGAGAAAGCAGCCCGCCAATAATAGATAATAATGTTGATTTACCTGATCCAGATGCACCATTTAAAATGACAAATTCACCGGGATTGACTTCAAAATTAATATTGTTCAAGACCTTGGTCTCTGCTTCTCCCTTACCAAACGTTTTGACTAAATCTTTGACAATTAAACTCATTGATTTCCACCTCCGATTGCTTCAATAGGGTCTATTTTAAAGACACGAATCAACGATAACAGTGCCCCAATCACAGCGACCACGATAAAGACAATCACAACTAGCACCATGTTCATCATGCTAATATGAAATGGCATTGTAACAGGCAATGCTGCGGAAAGACCTACAATGACACCCAATGCAATCAAGACACCAATGATTGTAATAAACAGAATTTGGAATAGTAATGACCATAATAAGTGACTTGTCTTCATTCCGATTGCCTTCAAAATGCCGATTTCTGCCGTTTTTTGAATCGTCATCACATAGAAAAATGCAGTCAATACAATGGCAGTAATCACAAATAAGCTGACAATCATCATATTCAGTGGTGCTTGTTCTGCTTGATAACTTGGAATTGCACCCGTTAAATCGTCTTTATTTACGATTTCTACACCTTTTATCTGTTTAAGATGGTCAATATCTTTTTTACTCACATGGTTCAAAAAGTATAAAGCAGTAGCGCTTTGATGATCGGCAACTTTCTTAAGACCGCCTTCATTGACTAATGCCACGTTCGTATGTGCATACATCGCATCATCGAAGAAGCCGACAACTTTCAATTTTGTATCATTCCCTTTAATATGAATGACATCACCGATGTGTAAACCTTCTCCTTCGAGTTTACTATTTACAGTGACTTCCCCATCATGTTGTGGGAGTTGGCCTGCTTTTAATGAAGGTAATTCTTGTTTCGGCATTGTTGCAAATAACATATCCATCGTATCCCCTTTAAATTTTCCAGTTGCCATGGTTAATTTTAAAGGAGACTGCGTAACGAATTTTTCAACGGCTTGCTGCTCTGAATCTGACAAATTCGATTTTTCAAGTTGTTGATCCACACCTTTTTGAATCACAAATTGTTCTGATTTAAAGGAATCAATAAGCGAAATGTTTTCTCTTGCTAAGCCCTGTGCTAATCCTGTAATAAAGAGCACCATACTTGCGAGTAAGATCACAATAAACGTAATTAACAAATATTTAAATTTATGAAACTTCAGTTCATTTAATGCAATAGACATGAACACGACTCCCTTTCTTTCTTATTTCTCTCACAGTTTACTTCGGAAATATGAACTGAATATGAACAATAGACGGTTTCATCATTTTTATTAAATATTTTCGTGAAAGACGCTTAGGGAGCGTTGTGCAACAATCTCCTTTGGTTACCCAGTTTCAAAATAGACATGATACAATAGATAACAAATTATGAAACGTCGCTCTCATTTATAAAAGAAAGGTTGTGGAAGCATGCCAGTCACGTGTTTAATCATAGACGATGACCCTGAAATACTAAACTATGTCGAAACACGCCTCCAACATGAAGGCTATCATGCCGTTTCATTAAAAAGTGGAGAAGCAGCACTGAGTTACCTTGAAAAGCACACAATTGATATTGCAATTGTAGATATTATGATGGACGGTATGGACGGTTTTGAGCTATGCCAAACTTTAAAATATGACTATGAATATCCCGTTATTATGTTAACAGCCCGAGATGCCCTAAACGATAAGGAACGTGCCTTTTTAGCTGGGACAGATGATTATGTCACAAAACCGTTCGAAGTAGCTGAACTTGTTTTTAGAATTAAAGCTGTATTAAGACGATATCAAGTCGAAACAGCCACACAACTGACATTGGGAAATTTAACGATAGATCAAAGTCAATTAGAAGTAAAAGTGGGGTCTAAAGGCATGATATTACCTAATAAAGAGTTTGCCTTACTTAGTTTATTAGTCGCTTACCCTAGACAAGTTTTTGAACGTGAATCACTTATTGAAAAAATATGGGGCTTGGATTATGAAGGGGATGAAAGAACTGTGGATGTCCACATTAAACGCTTGCGCACGCGATTGGCCAAGCTCGGAGCAAATATCCATATCGAAACCGTTCGTGGTATCGGCTATAAGGTGATGGAAAATGCTTAAATCACTTTATTCTCGCTTTGCTATTTATACCCTGACTGTTATGATTATTAGCGCCCTTTTAAGTTTTGAAATTTCTAATATTTATTATCATTTTGAACTAAAAGACAAAAACGATGCGAAAATAATGGCTACTTTAAAACGTGCAGACGCATATAAAGAAGCGCAGCAAGAACAAGATTTAAAACGCTATTTAACATTATTAGGAGATCTTAATTATCAAGTGGTTGCATACAATGCGCAGGGTGAAGTTCGATCTTTCGGAGAACCCTTTAGGAAAGATAATTTGAATCGCGCAACGATTTCACGTGTCTTATCCGGTCATGACTATCACGGTATCGCACAAAGACCTTTTCACCCCTTTATTACAGGTTTTTTTGATAATGAAACACGTAATACAGTCGGCACTCAATTTAAAACTGATCACGGTCGTTATGCCGTATTTATCCGGCCTGATATCGGTCATACCTTTGCAGAATTTAGAATTTTTCTGCTCGTTTTACTCGTATTACTCGTTGTCATATCTATTTTACTTGTTATTTGGTCCACTTATGCTTTAGTGAAGCCTGTCAAGCAACTTAGAAACGCAACAGAACGTATGATGTCTGGTGATTTTACAACACCAATTGCGATTACACGTCGTGATGAATTAGGGACATTACAACAACATTTTGATACGATGCGCCTTGAATTAAAACAACTCGATGATATGCGCCAACACTTCGTACAAAACGTTTCCCATGAGATTAAAACGCCTTTAACACATATTCATCATTTATTAACACAATTACAACAAGAAAAAACAACGCCTAAACAATCGGACTATATCGCTAAAATTTATGATGAAACCCATCGCTTAAGTCAATTGACCCGTCAGCTTCTATTGTTATCTGAACTGGACAATGATGTACATCTTCAATTTGATGATGACATCAGCGTACATCAATGTGTATTGGCTATCTTAAAAAACGAAAACTATGCGATTGATCAAAAGAATCAAGTCTTAATATATGATTTAACGGAAGTTACAATTAAAGGGAACCAACGTTTGCTGACCCAGGCATTTGAAAATATCATACGTAATGCGATTAAATATACAGATACTTATGGAACAATCGAAATCCAACTCACAGCAAATGATAATAATATTTACTTTATGGTCACAGACGATGGCTCTGGTATGTCTGAAACAGTCCAAAATCACATCTTTGAGCGTTTTTATAAAAAATCATCATATGCTGATAGCAATGGATTAGGCCTAGCAATTACAAAAACTATTATAGAACGCCATCATGGAGAAATTAACGTTAACAGTCAACTAGGTAACGGCACGACATTCACAATCATATTGCCACGCCATTCTTAAAAAGTTTCTAAAGCCTTTTGCAGAACGCAAAAAGGGTGTAACAATCTGAATTTAGAAAAGACTTTCATTTCTATAAGAAAGTAATCACCTCAGCTACCCTGTGTTTCCCTAGCCTGTTATTTTACAAATGAGGTTCAACTTCATTATGTCTTTAAAAAATGGGACAAAACTTGAAAATCAAAAGTTTTGTCCCATTTATTAGGCTTTGGTTACGCCTTTATAACTTCTATATTTAAAGATAAGTCACTGTCAACTTAATAATGTACCAGACTCATCTAATTTTAATTGTTTTGAAATTTCATGATTCAAAGATTTGAAAAGTTCGATTTCATCTGTAAGACGCTTACCGAATGAAGGTACCATTTCTTTTACACGTGGATCCCATTCTTTGAATTGACTTGGAAATGCACGTTGTAAAATGTCGAGCATAACAGCAACTGCTGTAGAAGCACCAGGTGATGCGCCTAAAAGTGCAGCAAGTGTACCATCTTTAGAAGTGATCACTTCCGTACCAAATTGAAGCGTACCTTTACCTTTTTCTTTAGTATCCTTAATCACTTGAACACGTTGACCAGCTACAACTACTTCCCAGTCTTCATTTTGTGCGGTTGGTACAAAGGCTTTTAAATCCGCCATTCTTTGATCATTTGAAAGTAACAGCTGTTGGATCAGATACTTCGTTAATCCCATTTCTTTCGCACCCGCTGCTAACATGGTTGTGACATTATTAGGCTTCACTGATTTAATGAGATCAAAATATGAGCCTGTTTTCAAAAATTTAGGTGAAAAACCTGCAAAAGGACCAAATAATAATGCGCGTTCACCATCAATAAAACGTGTATCCAAGTGTGGAACTGACATAGGCGGTGCACCTACTTCAGCCTTACCGTAAACTTTGGCTTTATGTTTTTGCACAACTTCTGGATTTTTGCATACTAAAAACAGCCCACTTACCGGGAAGCCCCCGATATGTTTGGATTCAGGGATACCAGTTTTTTGTAATAACGGTAAACTTGCGCCCCCTGCACCAATGAAAACAAATTTAGATGACACTGTAAAAACACGATTTTCTTTTAAATCTTTAATCTTCACAGTCCAAGTCCCATCTTTATGTTGCTTTAAGTCTAACACCTCATGTTCGTAATACAGTGCGCCCCCTTTGGCTTTAATTTGTGACAATAACTTACGTGTTAATGCCCCAAAATTGACATCTGTACCCGATTCATCTCGCGTTGCCGCAATCGGTATCGTTTTATCTTCACGGCCTTCCATCATTAAAGGCACCCATTCTTTTAACGTTTCAAAATCGTCTGCTAGAGACATGCCTTGGAACAGTACATTTTCACGGAGCGCTTTTACACGCGCTTCTAAAAATCTTACATTTTCTTCCCCAGTTACAAAACTCATATGAGGTACTGTACGAATAAATGCTTCAGGATTTTGTAATTGCCCTTTTTTTACGAGATATGACCAAAACTGTTTAGACACTTGAAATTGCTCGTTAATTTTAATCGCTTTAGAAATATCCATCGTGCCGTCTTCTTTTTCGCTTGTATAGTTTAATTCGCATAATGCAGAATGACCTGTCCCCGCATTATTCCATACATTTGAACTTTCTTGCGCACATTCATCTAAGCGTTCAAAAACATTAATATCCCAATCTGGTTCTAACTCTTTTAGTAATGTGCCTAAAGTTGCACTCATAATTCCGCCGCCGATAAGTACGACATCTGTCTTGTTATGTAAATTGTTCATAACAATCCAGTCCCCCTTTTCGTTTTAAATCATTTGTTTGCATGTGGGATAGACAATTTTAACCCAGGCTCCATTGCCACATCCTATCCCGTGAGGTGCGCTCAACTTCTAACTGCTTTAGTTTAAGCAGCAATTGAAGTGCGTCACTGACTACGTATCAACTAACGACCACACTTAAGTGTGCGATTGTTCATATTCCCAGCTTTGCCCTTTGTTAAGCGTGAGTGCGTAATCAAATGGATTGCGACATCTCACCGCGAAATATGTAAAAATTGATGTAACTTGGTGACAGCGTCATCCTCAAACTCACATTGACTCAAATGAATCATCATCAATCTTTCAAAATTGTTTGATAAATGTGCCTAAAAGTACACCCATCATGATGATTATTACTTCAATTATATACCTTAATCATAGAAGAAAAAAGCGTTAGCGATTAAAATTGTGAATTTTTAATACTACTATTTTTAGTTTCAAACAAATTAACATTTTTATGTATGTATAAATTTTCAAATATTCCGAATAAAATTATCACTTCTCTAACACTAATGATTTTAAGAATGATATAATATATAAAAAGCTAGCAATTGAGGGATGCGACATGAAGTCTATCACTTTTTTAATGCATAACATTTATGCAGTTGGCGGTACAGTAAAAACAATTACAAACCTCGCGAATCAACTCGTTCGTCAAGGACACCAAGTGACAATTATTTCTATTTTCAAATCTAAAGATAAACCCTATTTCGATCTTGACTCACGTGTCATCGTCAAGCCTCTCATCCATTATCAACTCAGAATACGTCACTTGATGCCACTCGCTGCCAACCGAATTCGTAAATTTACACCGTTATTAAAACCAAAATATTTATCCAAATACGAGCCCGGTTATCGTCAATATTCAAGTTATATTGAGAAAAAAATCATCCATGCCATTCAAAATGATCATTCAGATATTTTTGTCGGCACGCGTGCAAGCCATAACATATTAATTGCTCGATTTGGTAATCCTCACCAAGTAACAATAGGAATGGAACATATGAACTTAGATGCCCATTCTCCTGAATTTAAAGATGAAATTCTGACCTATTATCCACAACTCAGCGCAGTGACAACTTTAACGGTTCAAGATAAAAAACGCTATGCTGAATACTTGGATATTCCAATTTTTGTCGTTACTAATATGATTGATGAAAAGCGCCATCATATTATGAAAAAGCGACAAATTATTGCCGCAGGTCGATTTGAATATGAAAAAGGATTCGATCTATTAATACAAGCCATTTTTGAAATTCAAGATGACTTAAGAGACTTTGGTTACACTGTTTCAATTTTTGGTGATGGTAGTGAAAAAGAAGCCTTACAACAACAAATCAATTTTTTACGTATACAAGATTTAATCTTTTTACGTCCAACAACGCAACACTTAAGTACCTATATTGCTGAAAGTAAGATCACTTGCATACCATCACGCAACGAAGGGTTTGGCATGACCATTTTGGAAGCGATGAATCAGGGGAGTATCGTGATTAGTTTTGATGGCAACACCGGACCCGAATCAATCATAAATCACGGTCAAAATGGGTTTTTGGTTCCACACCACCAACCTTCACAATTGGCAATGCAAATATTAGAAATCATGGAATATGATAGCTCTAAATACCTTAAACCGATTATACAAAATGGTTATAAAACTGTAGACAACTACCAACCAGAAGCCATATATCAACAATTTATAGATACTATAGATACCGTCGTTCAGTCGCACAATATAAACTCATAATAAAAGCCATTCAAAGATATTTGTTTAATCTTTGAATGGCTTTGTTTTATACAAAAGATTTTATGCTTATAACATTTCAGATATTAAGGATTCTAATGAACTAAACATAGAAAATAGAAGTACACCTTGTTTTGTTTTAATAATACCATGTAAATATTTATCACCAAAAATTACATGATTGGTGTTTTTAAATAGAAGCTTATCATATGCTTTGTATAATTTTTCTAAATCTTGAATTGAAAATGATTGCCTTTCTTTCTCTCTATATCTACCAGTCACATTGACTGATGATGAATATGACAAACGATGACTTTTAATAAATTCAATGATATATTCTCGACGTTCTTTTTCATTATTAAATAATTCCTTTGCCAATTGATAAACTAAACTTGGGTGTGGTTTATTTAACATTGATTCGATTAAAGCTGGATACGATATTTTCTTTCCTTCAAAATAAGTTGCATCATTTGTTGGCCACCTATTTAATACTACATTATCTTTTTTAATTTCCCTCTTTTGACTATAGATATAATAGATTAAGGGAGTAAGCCCTTCAATCGAAATTGACGTAGAATTAACAACTATATTTCTATTATTTTCATTCAGATAAAAGAAAGATTTAGAAAAAGGAATATGATTATAAAACTGGCCCCCCCCTTAGGTCATGTCGATTATTCTGTAATTTATAAAATAATCGTGTTGCTATTCTCGGTAATTCAGTACCTGTAACTGATGACTTTAAAAGAGTCAATCCATCTTCATTTATCATATATTGTAAGTCATAAAGTAATTGCTCCGGATCATTATACCATGTAATTTTTTTACCTTTTACATGATTAACTACTTTTCTCATTTCATTATCGATACATAAGATATAATCTGCTTGAGAATTCTGGAGAATATCTACAAGCAGCAAATGGATGTTCTCAGATTCTATTCCTAAATCACTAATCTTTCCTAACACTATTATCTTATTTCCTGTATAAAAGCGACATTGATGATTAAATGCTTCTATTGCATTAATCATTGCTGGCAAGGATGCATTGTGCGTATCATCCAACAATGTTGTATTAAGATGTGGAGTGTTTATATCCTTGATTTCTAATACCTTTTTAAACGGTTGAAACCTAGAAAGTCTACTTACACTTTGTTTTATATTAACATCTAATAACTTCAACAAATTTAAAGTCGCTAAAACATTTGATATCATACCTCGGCTTATCGTATTAATTTTAAAACTTATTGCCTCTTGACCATGTTTAAAATTAAAATTTGTAAAGCCCTTATTTTCTTCAATAACTATATCCTCTTCTTTATTAACACTATATGTTATAACATGACCAACATGATAACTGGCTAACCTTTCCAATAAATTGGCATGTTGCGTATCCGCATTTATAATTGCCTTGCCTCCTTCATTTTGTCCTGCAAATATTCTCGCCTTAAAGCGTGCAATCTCTTCAGTATTTTTAATTGTAGCTAAATGTGCCTCACCAATTCCTGTAACAATTGAAATATCAGGTTTTACTAATAATGATAAATTCCCTTTATTGTTTAGTGCGTTTAATGACATTTCAAAAACAGCAAAATCTGGATTACTTGCTAATTTGCATAGATTAAGTAATGTAGGTATTCTTGTATTAGCATTACCTCTATTTTGTAATATAGTATGGTTGTTTAATGCCTCTCCAATCATTAACCTTGTAGAACTTTTCCCCATTGATCCGGTTATTGCGATGATAGGGTTACTAAAATGTTCCCTAAAGTATTTACCTAGTAATTGCATTGCTTGAATTGTATCTTGAACAACTATTTGCGGAATTACTTGATTCAAATCATGATAATAAGTTTCTGTAATGATTACTTCCGGAAAGTGTGTAATTTGTTTGATTTGTTCATATCCTGATGAAATCTGAGGTTCTTTCCCTAACCATTTTTTCCATGTTTCTTTACTTATACTAAAGAATGCAGTGTTTGATTGTCTAACATAGTTCATTTGGTATTCAAAATCAGTTATTTTTTTATTTTCTTTTAAATCGAAAATTTTCCCATTTATAATTTTATTAATGTCTTTTATGGTATACATAGTGCCCTACCTCTTTGTATTACATATTTGTATTGTATAAAATAATAGTTTATAATTTATTTTAATAAGGAGTGAAATTATGAATAACAAAGAATTAGATGAAATTAACAAGCAAATTGAAGCCGAATTACTTGAATATAGTCAAACTAATACTGATGATAACAATTTGAAAACTTCGAAGACGAGTAAGGCTAGGGCTTTCTATTTAGGTGTTGTTTTACTCATGGCGATTATTGGCTTGGTAAGATTGTTCCTATAATTCTATATGCAATACCTTATTTGTGCCCTACTTAAAAACTTTTTGATACTGTATATATCCAGATAGATAGTGTTCTATATCGTCAATTCTAACTCGATAGCCATGATGTTTAATGAAGAAACTGCCTAGCACTGATTTTGGATTTTTGAAGTACATTGCAATTTCAGGGTAAAAATAGCCAGTCCTTTGATAATCAGCCCTCTTGTGAATAGTATTCATAAATTTTTCCTCGTCTAAAATATCATTTACTAAAGACTCACAGCCATTTTTCTTAGCTTTTTCAACTAAATGATAAGTCGCCATAAGCAACTCTAAAAAAGTAGGAAATGCAGTTTCCCTGTGATAAATATAATCTAAATAATGCGCTATATTCTCTAATCCAAACTTGAAATATTTCTCTTTAGGAATAATCTTTACAAGTTCATTTGTACAGTAACCTAGCCAGTGATCATGATATTTCCAATACTTCTCATTAATAAACTTTTCAAATAAGATTTCAACTGTTTCTAACCACTGCGGATTATTATCTATCTGATATAACCTCAATAAAGCAAGTGCAGCTTCTCCATCATAGTAAACCACTCTATAATGCTCTTTTATAGATAAATCAGGATAATTCAGTACATGAATTGTTTCCATATTATTTTTATTAATCATCGCTAAAATTCCTTGAGCTACTTTTTGTGCGTACTCTAAATATTTATCATCATTTGGATTTGTTTTTAAATATTCACATATAGCAAAAACAAAAGCGGCATTTTGACCTAATTTAATTTCGTTAATGGAATTTGTGTCATCAAAAATATAACCTTCATTATTTTTTTCATAATAACAGTGGTCAATAATATAATTTAAAGGTTTAGTCGCAATAGCTATATCCTTATTTAAATAAACTAGGCTTTCTATTAATGAGTAGGTAGAAGATGAATGTCTTAAAACATTATAATAGTTTATCTCTCTATCAAAATGTGGAAAACGACCATATCTATACTTTCCATTAGGTAATATTTCATTTTGTAAATATTGAGAGCTTGTCTTTATTAATTTATCTATTTCAATATTTAAGTTATCGACTTTTCTAATACCTTGCATCTCTTTATTTTCATTCAATTCTATGAACTGTCCCTCTTCAATAAAATAGCCTTTAGTTCGAAAAACAATTACATTTTTATTTTTATAGTTAGCAACTTTAAATTTCTTATTTAACTTTTTGAATTTTTTCAAGTAATGCGTCACATTATTTTCAGCAATTTCCAATATATTTTTATCTTGCTTAGATGGTCTTACAAAAGCATTTGCGTTTATTTCATCTGGTAAAAACGATAACTCCCATTGATCATCCAAAGAAAAACCAAAATCTACATAATTTCTTCTTGTATCAATCAACTTTTTCTCTAAATCATTGAAAGTAATTACTTTTTTGTTAGTAACCACATCAATTTTTATCCATTTAGGAATGGCAGAAGTCTTTTTTTGATATTGCTTAATTTGCTTTAATAACTGCTTAGTTATTTCTTCTGTATTTTTAATGTATTTTACATATGCCTTTATATTAGGGTGTCCAATACTAATAAACACTTCTTCAAAGTTATTAAAATCACTATTTATTTTATTTACTAACCTTTCAACTACTTCTTTCAATACTTATACCTCCATAAAATAGAATATTTCAGAAATATATCGAGGGAACTTAAAGTCCCCTCGATTGCTATTGTCTTATTATTCTATTGCTGATCTTTACGGCGTTTTTTACGACCCAATAGCGCTAAAGATCCTAATCCTGCAAGTAAAGTTCCATATAATGTAGTGTTCTGATTATTTTCACCAGTATCTGGTAATTTTTCTTTATCAGAATCGGCGTCTGCATCTGCATCGGCGTCCGCATCAGCGTCCGCATCTGCATCGGCGTCTGCATCTGCATCCGCGTCTGCATCTGCATCGGCGTCTGCATCGGCGTCTGCATCCGCATCAGCGTCGGCATCTGCATCGGCATCAGCGTCTGAGTCTGCGTCCGCATCGGCATCGGCGTCGGCATCGGCATCGGCATCAGCATCGGCATCTGCATCCGCATCTGCATCGGCGTCGGCATCTGCATCCACATCAGCATCGGCATCTGCATCCGCATCAGCATCGGCGTCGGCATCGGCATCGGCATCAGCATCGGCATCTGCATCCGCATCAGCATCGGCGTCGGCATCGGCGTCTGCATCTGCATCGGCGTCAGCGTCGGCATCCGCATCAGCATCGGCGTCGGCATCTGCATCGGCGTCCGCATCCGCGTCTGAGTCTGCGTCCGCATCGGCATCCGCGTCGGCATCGGCGTCTGAGTCCGCGTCGGCATCTGCATCGGCGTCAGCGTCCGCATCGGCGTCGGCATCGGCATCCGCGTCGGCATCAGAATCAGCGTCCGCATCGGCGTCGGCATCTGCATCAGAATCAGCATCGGCATCAGCGTCGGCATCTGCGTCAGCGTCAGCATCGGCATCTGCGTCTGCATCGGCATCAGCGTCGGCATCAGCGTCCGCATCGGCGTCAGCATCCGCATCCGCATCAGCATCCGCATCAGCATCCGCATCAGCATCCGCATCGGCATCAGCGTCCGCATCTGCATCAGCATCCGCATCAGCGTCAGCATCCGCATCACCTTCTTCACCATCTGCTAATCCTGAGCCCTGCTTTAAAATATTTTCATTGTCCCAGTAAAATGAACTTCTTACTCCACCGAACTGATCTGTATTTTCTTCTATAACTCTAGTTTTTACATTTTTACCACTTTCATCATAGTGACCATCTACTAAAACAACATATGTTTTATTAATGTTGCCAAAATTAATACTGATTGTATTATCGCCATTATCTTTGATGTAAGGAGCTACATCATTAGTCACGTCTATTAAATTGTTGTCATTTGGATCAACATAATAGCTTTCTGATAAATCTCTGTTATCAACTACTTCATAAACTCTTATATTAGTATCTTTTGAATTTAAAATAGTACTACTATTTGAAGGATCAGTATGATACCCCTGTAATGTCACAAGTGAATTATAAATTTGATTACCTTTAGGATTTACGTAAATTGTTTGCTTATATTCATTTTTGCCTGAATATTTATCTATCTCAGTAATAAAAGAAGTTACGTTTGCTCCGAATCTTTCTGGTCGACCTTGAACTGGGCTACCATAATCAATATTAATATTTGAATTATATTTTTTGTCTGCAATAGTAAAAGTTAGCGGATAATTACCACTATTAGGTGTGTTCTTTCTATCTGTAAAGATTGGTAAATTAAACTGCCCTGAAATGTTTGTTTTATCATTCACAAAATCTGTGAAAGTGTAAGTTCCGACTTTATTGACTGTATTATAACTTCCTGTCGCTACAACTTGACCATTGTAGTTTTTCAAATCTGGAAGTCTCATAGTATTGTTTAAGTTACTATAATCAATATCACCATCAGCAGTTAAGTTATGCGGTAAGATAAAGTTAAAGTAGTCGCCTTCTCTAATATTACCTTCAATTTTAAATAAAGCTTCAAACCCTGTATATCCACTTTTATTTGGATTAATGGTTTGATTATTAAATCTAAAGCTTTCAATATTAACTTTGTTATTTACTAACTCCCCAGAAGTCGTATTTGTGTCTACATTTTCATTTGCTGCTCTGAATGAGACTGCACTAACTTTAGGTTCTTTTTGATTAACATTTGAATCTGCTTCGTTGCTCTCTTTATTTCGAGTAACTGATTCTTTGCTATTATTAGCGTTATCCTTCTCTTTTGATTTTTCAATACTTTGCTGGCTTTCTGTAGTAACTGCATTCTGGTTATTAGAGACTAGATTTGTATTTTCTACAGAACTAACATCTTTTAAGTTAGTTGAATTATTTGATTTCTCAGTTGTGGTGTTTTGATTATTTTCTTCTACTTTTTGGGAATTCTCAGAATCTGGGGGTGTTGAATCAGTAGATTTATTAGAAGAAGTAAATTCATCTTCATTATTACGTGCTGATGGTAAATTGTTTTCTACTTCTACATTAGGTTTTTCTTGTAAATTTTCACCATTTGAATTCTTAATTACTTCATTTGCATTAACTGGTGTCGATTGCGACTCAGCATTACTTAATTCACTATTTTCTTTAGGTGTTATTTCTGAGTTGCTCTTATTTTCTTCGCTGCTTTCATTTCCATTTTTATTAATTCCTTGTTGAGATGTACTATCAGAAATTTCATCTGCTTTTACGTCATCAGATAATCCAAACAATAAAGTCGCGCCTACTAAAATTGACGCGGTACCTATAGTAAACTTTCTAATAGAATACTTGTTTAACTTGTTGGGTAAAAAATCAAGTCTTTTCGATTTTTTCATTTAGATAAAACCTCCTAAAAGATATATTTTCTTACTTACAGACCTGAAATCCTTTTAAAATAAAGAATTAAAAAAGTCTGTAATTTCTACAACAAAGTTACTATAGTAATTATGAATTGAGCAACCTATTAAAAAATGAATGATAATACTACTACATATACATTTTTATTGACAACTTAAATATATAAAAATTTATACTTTTATAGTCTCTAATGGCATACAATAACTTTTTACATGTTCTAAATATTCATATGTAATATTTATATTAATCACGTCAAAATTTCTAAATTTTTTTTAAATGTATAATCAAATAGAATGTATTCTTGTTTTCTGCTATATACTTTTATTTTGAGCCTTTGGATATCGAAATTAAAAGCACCCCATTTTGTGATCTTCATCACTTCCTGAGATGCTTACTCTTTAATTTTAATTATCTATTTTTTACCTATATCTAAATACTATTGTTAAATTAATATTTTGTTATAGTAAATTAACGTTTTCCATTGCCACACCGATATGTGCATGTGCATAAAAAGCCCTATTATCTCCATTAATATTTGTTTAAAAATTTTTTAATAAACCCACCCAAGTAATCAATATTTGTATATTAGGTCTAATAATAACGACTTGTAGGCATGGCTCACATTATTCATTTACATTTTAACTTTTCATTCTCCCCTTTTCTAAGTATAAAAAAAACGCTGAGATTTTCATCTCAGCGCTGAATTGATTAAAACTTAACTTAATAAAAGAGATAGGATAAATGTCCAGATACACCAGAATATTAATAATCCTACACTATATTTTAAAGTCATTTTTAATAGTTCAGATTCTTTACCTACTTGTTTAACTGCTGCTGTTGCAATGGCGATTGATTGTGGTGAAATCAATTTACCAATCGCACCCCCTGCCGTATTCGCACCAACGAGTAATGCCCCGCTTGTGCCAACTTGTGGTGCTACAGAAGCTTGGATAGGTGCAAACAATGCGTTGTTGTTTGTTACTGATCCTGTCATAAATACGCCAATCCAACCTAAAATTGGTGACAAGAATGGGAAGACTTTACCTGTTTTTGAAATACCTTCACCCATTGCATTTGTTAAACCACCGTATGTTGTAATTTTAGCAATGGCAAGAATGAAACAAATCGTTAAAATAGGTAACCATAATTCTTTAAACGCTTCGCCAAGTAATGCACCTGCACGTTTGAAATTGACTTTTTTCGAAAGCAAGATTGTAATGATACCCGCTAACAATAATGCTGTTCCAGTTTGGTTGATAATGTTGAAAGTCAACATTATTGGATGACCTGAAACGTCATTGTTAGTACCTGGAATGCCAAATTGTAAGTTGAAGAATGACAATGCGCCACCTTCAGCAAATAAACCTTTGAATGATTTAGAACTCCAAACAAGTACTAATGCTGTTAAGATAATAAATGGACTCCAAGCAAAAATGATTTCTTTTGCTGAGTGATGTGGCACTTCTAATTTTTGTTCATCTTTATTCAAACGGAAAATATTTTTCGGTTGGAATTTCTTAGAAAATAAAGCTAAAGCTGCCATTGATGCAAGTGGTGGAATAATATCCACTAACTCTGGTCCAAAAAATTGGTTAAATATGATTTGTAACACAACGAACGGAACAACAGTAACAATAATCGCTGGTGATGTTTCTTTGATACCTTTCATACCATCTAAAATAAAGATCAACATAAAAGGAACAATGATACTTAAAATAGGTAAGCTTAGATTTAATGCTTGTGATACTTGTAAAGCAGAAATGTGACCATGTAATGCTAGTGTATCAATAACAGAAACCGGTAAACCGATGGCACCATAAGCACCAGCTGCACCGTTTGCAACTAAACAAAGCATCGCCGCTTGTAATGGCTTAAATCCTAATTGAATTAACAATACCGCACAGATAGCGATAGGTACACCGAATCCTGCAACACCTTCTAAAAATGCGTTAAATGCAAAACCGATGAGTAATAATTGGATACGTTGGTCTTCAGAAACCGTAGTAATACTGTCTTGAACAACTGAAAATTGTCCACTTTCAACAATAACTTTATAAAGCCAAACTGCCATAATAACAATGAAGCCAATCGGTAAGATACCTTGGTAAAAACCTTCTACGATACCACCAGAAGCAACACCCACTGGCAATTTGAATATGAATAATGCGATCACAAGTGTCACAACAAGTGTTGTCACAGCTGCGTAGATTCCTTTCATTTTAAAGACTGTTAAACATAACAGGAATAAAATGATCGGGATACTTGCAATTAATGCAGAAATTGCAAGATTGTGAAATGGATCATAACTCTCTACTAACATCTCTTTTCATCTACCTTCAATATTTATTTTTATATGCAATCGTCATGCCAAAACATGTGATTGTTTTCACATAAAATATAACATTCTAAAGGCCGCAATTCAATATGTATATGAAAATTCTTAAAAATCAAAAACAGATGTTTTGAACTGCATGCTAAAAATTTAAAATGAAATTTGTAATATAAATGACGATTTATTTAAGATTATATAAGTTGTGTTATACAATTGCAATGGTATATTTTCGATACCAGCTTTGCACTCCAAGTGTATTTGACATCGTGAACGAGTTTAAATCGCACGATTAACTTATAAATTCGAACTGTATTTTCCAATCGACAAAAAATCCTTACATTTAATTTTTATGCGATGCACCAAGAGGTATAATCGCTAAATGTAAGGATTTCATTAAATTTGCTATTAAACTTTTAAATAATAGTATCACATTGTTTGCAAAATAGCCCTATTATTGACGGTATGCTGGGTCAATAATTTTTGCAGCACCTGTATGATCCACTGTTACAATGACATATGTGCCAGGCTGTGTTTGGTTAATAAAACTAAATAAGTAACTGTATTGGCCAGCAGCACCTTGTAATGCATAGTCATTATATGGATTCTGTTGACCATTCAATTGACTGACTTCTTGACGTGCTGAATCTAATGCGACTTGGAAGTTCGGTAAGTTTTGAAGTGCTTGTTGACGATTGACTTTTTCTCTCGCAATATTTTGAGCGACTGGTACAACATTTTCACCTTGGTAAGGAGCTACATATTGCGATTTTGTTTGAGATGCTTGTTCATTTTGGCTGTTATCTTGTTGTTGATTTGAAGCTTGTCCATTGGCTTGTGTACCTGAGCTTTGATCATTTTGCTGTCCTTGTTGCTGCTTGCCTTCTGTGTTTTGGTTGTTCATTTCTGATTGCTGATCATTATTTTGATTATTGGCATCTGATTTTGACGTTTTAGCTTGATCAGACGAAGTGGATTCATCTTTTGATTTGGATGATGCTTGTTCTTTGTGATCATTTTTGTCCTGTTTAGTAGACTGCTCTTGCTTAGCATGGTCATCTTTCTTCTGTTCTTTATCCTCATCATTTGAACATGCGGCTAAAACAATTGATAATGCAAACAAACTAGCAAGTACCTTTTTCATGATGTTTCCCTCCAAATTCTATTCTATAGTATAAAATCGTCTATCACTTTTTTATACACTATTATTTTAAACGACAAACACTTTTTTTGTTAAATTTTTTCTAAATTATTTCTACAATTGTTTCTTGATATCTATTTTTATAGTACTGAATATTCCTTTATTTTTTGTTCGTATTTTTAATAAAACATAATAAAGTTATCATTATTTTAAAAAGAGCAACTTTATTGTTATTTGATTGACTTTTTGGTAAAGTGTGTACGGATAAAAACTGAGGAGGATTAGAACCATGGCTCAAGCTTTCAGAGCATTTCTTGTTGATCAACACGAGGATCAATTCGTAGGAGATTTTAAAGAAATAACACTAGACCATTTACCTGACGGTGATGTGACAATTCGTGTGCATTATTCAAGTATCAATTTTAAAGATATGTTAGCCACACGTGCTCACAACAAAATCATACGAAAATACCCAATGATACCGGGTATTGATTTAGCTGGTGTAGTGATGGAATCTGAACACCCATCATTTAAAGAAGGAGATAAAGTTATTGCAACTGGCTATGACTTAGGTGTTTCTCATTACGGTGGATTTAGTGAAGTTGCACGTGTGAGTGGCGATTGGCTTGTTCATCTCCCTGATGATTTAAAGCTTGAAGAAGCGATGATTATCGGGACTGCCGGTTTTACAGCTGCACTGTCAATACAGTTGTTAGAAGATAACAAAATCACTTCAACTAACGGTCCAGTACTTGTTCGTGGTGCAACTGGTGGTGTAGGCTCAATGGCTGTAATGATGTTGAACGAAATTGGTTACAAGGTCGTTGCAAGTTCTGGCCACAAAGATTACCACGAAAAACTTTTAGAATTAGGTGCGAGAGAAGTTATTTCTAGAGTGGAAGACGTGACTGAAAAAGCACTGACACACACGCAATGGCAAGCAGCGATTGACCCTGTAGGTGGCGAAACTGTATCTGAAGTTTTAAAACGTATCCATCCACATGGTGCTGTTGCTTTAAGCGGAAACGTTAGCGGTAATACTTTCTCAAGTACTGTATTTCCATTTATTTTACGTGGTATCCGTCTCATCGGTGTTGATTCTGTTTCATTCCCTATGAAACGTAGACAACACTTATGGCGTCGTCTATCAAAAGATTTAAAACCACGTTATTTGCATGATGTAAAAAATGTGATTCCTTTTGAACAACTCCAAGACGGTTTAGATTGTGTACAAAATCATGATTTTATCGGGCGCATTGTTGTAGATCTACGTCCTGATGCAAACAACTAAAATGTTGTAATGAAAATAAAAAGCAAACTACATCAGCAATTGCTTGATGCTACATTAATGGGTTGGAGCCAAGAAATCGATTTGATTTCTGTTCCAACCCATTAATGCTTTAATCCATACACCAACGAACTCAAAACTTCCCTTTTTATCATCATTCCCTACTTAAAATGACCCATAAAAATTTTTGTTGCCTTCTCCTAAATTTTCAATTGTTGATAATTAATATAAATTATTTTATTCTCATAAATTCAATATTTACAATTTACTAATATCTTATGAAAGCGTATACTTGTATTGCATAATAGTACGGGAGGTTACAAAATGAAAATTAATAAAAAGCTTATTTTCTTCATCGGCGCACTCGGTGGACTCTTATATGGTTATGATATGGGTGTTATTTCTGGAGCGCTCCTTTATTTAAAGAATGATATTCATTTAAATCCTTTCACTGAAGGATTAGTAGTTTCATCTATGCTTGTTGGCGCAATATTTGGTTCGGGTTTTAGTGGCCCACTCTCAGAAAAGCTTGGACGTCGTCGTCTAGTTTTTATTATTTCTATCGTCTTTATTATTGGTGCACTCATCCTAGCTTCAGCACCATCGATGGAAGTGCTCGTAATTGGACGTTTAGTAATTGGATTTGCCGTTGGGGGTTCTACAGCGATTGTGCCTGTTTATCTTTCTGAACTCGCGCCAACAGAAGCTCGGGGTTCTTTAAGTTCTTTAAACCAACTTATGATTACTATTGGTATTTTATCTTCTTATCTTGTCAATTATGCTTTTGCACCTATTGAAGGTTGGCGTTGGATGCTTGGTCTTGCTGTCGTTCCTTCATTAATATTAATGATTGGTGTCATCTTCATGCCAGAAAGTCCGCGTTGGTTATTAGAAAAACGTGGCGAAAAAGCAGCAAGAGATGTAATGAAATTAACATATCCCGCTTCTGAAATTGACGGTGAAATTGAAAACATGAAAAAAATCAATGCTATCTCAGACAGTACATGGACTGTTTTAAAATCTCCATGGCTGTTATCTACTATTATTATTGGTAGTGTCTTTGCATTGTTACAACAATTGATTGGTATTAATGCGATTATTTACTACGCACCTAAAATTTTTGCGAAAGCAGGATTAGGAGACTCTACCGCAATTTTAAGTACAGTTGGTATTGGTGTTGTCAACGTATTAGTTACGATTGTTGCGATATTCATTATTGATAAAGTCGATCGTAAAAAACTGCTCGTTATCGGTAACATTGGTATGGTGGCTTCATTATTAATTATGAGTATCCTTATTTGGATTATGGGTGTGAACAGTGCAGCATGGATTATGATGATTTGTTTGACTACATTCATTATTTTCTTCGGTATTTCTTGGGGACCTATTTTATGGGTTATGCTTCCGGAATTATTCCCAATGCGTGCACGTGGTGCAGCAACAGGTATTGCGGCGCTTGTTCTTTCAATTGGTAGCTTACTCGTAGCACAGCTATTCCCACTTCTAACGGAAGTACTTGAAATTCAAGAAGTATTTTTAATTTTTGCGGTTATCGGTGTGGTTGCACTCTTCTTTGTTGTTAAATTTTTACCAGAAACACGCGGACGTAGCTTAGAACAAATAGAGGCAGATTTACGTCAACGTACAAACGCAACTGTTGCGGATGTAAAAAAATAATGGATAAAGAGACAGTGTAGATTCCCTATTTGTTCATTAGAAAAATCACAACATTCGATGACTGGTCTCTTCTTCGCTTTTCTAGCTCGAATAGCCCTACTCATCTTTGCCGGGGCAGGACAACGAAATCAAATAGATTTCTGTCCTGCTCCCTTTTGTTACAAAAAGGGAATGTGCTGTATGATTAGAAATATATGTATTTTAATGTGCACGAAAGGAGGGGCATTATGACAATTGATGTTCAATTTACAATTCCTAAAGTGGATAATTATTGTAATTTGAGAAAAGTTTGCGGTTTAAGTGAAAAGTCTAGAAGTGCCGCACAACGTGGCTTAAAAGGGGCTTGTTTTACCGTAACGCTTTATGATGCTGACCGACTTATCGGTTTAGGTCGTGTTATCGGTGATGGTGGCACAACTTTCCAAATTATTGATATTGCTGTCCATCCAGACTATCAGGGACAAGGATATGGTAAAACTGTCATGACACATATTATGAATTATATTGATTCCGTTCGTTTACCTGGGACTTATGTCAGTCTTATCGCTGATTATCCGGCTGATGAACTTTACAAACAGTTTGGATTCAAATCAACCGAACCTCATTCTGGCGGTATGTTTTTACACTTTCCCATTACATCATAAAACAGGACACCCTATCAAAAAAGCGGTGGCACTACATCTAATGAAAGATGTCGCCACCGCTCTATCACGATACTTGAATATAAGAAAACTTGAATTAAATTGTAGCGCTATAAAATTCGCGCTAACTCATGACCTCGCACTCGTTCATCCTCATTTGATGACTTATTTCTCATTTTGCTCTTGATTTGCGCGTTTTCGATGTTTTCGGGTTAACGGTTCTCCCTCTCTAGGCTCTGTAATAATGGCCTGTCTCAATAAAAAGAATAGCAAAATGAAGCCGACTGTAATCGTCACGTGACCAATACCTGCAAAACCAGCAAACGAATCAGGTATCGGTTGGCGTGCAATTTGTTTAAAACCTTTTAAAAATTGCATTGTTACTGTCACAATGACGCCGATATTATAAATAATGAAATACCAATTAAATAAATAATAGCTGCTAAGTTTAAAAAGCTTTTCAATAGGTATCAACATTAAAAACATAAACATCCCTAACGTTAACAAATGCGTATGCATGACACTCATTTGTGTTGAACCTGTGAATTCATAATGCACAGTGAGTTCTCTATATGTAAAACCACTGAACAATCCTAACATTGTATAGGTCATAAATGCGTATAATATACGTTTCATCCTTTTCACACTCCATCTTATTTCACACCGTAACGCCATTAAACACGGCTGAATTTTTCATTTCTAGCTTATTCAAATTTTCATATGAGGGCCATAACCAACCGCACTTCACTCAGCTTCACACTTTCGATTATCGTAACCTCGAAAGACGATGTCAATACTTATTCGTTGTCAGATTTCGTAAAGTTTTTGCGTTTAAAGAGCGCTACAATTGAAATAATGAGTGCTAAGATAGAAATAATCCATACAAATGGTGATGTATGTGATGATTTCGTGTCATCATGGTGATCAGCTTTAACAGGTTCACTTTTTTTCACTTCTGTTGTAGGTGCAGGCGTTTCACTTTTTTCATCATCACTTGTCCATTTCACTGTTTTACCATCTTTATATGTTTGAATGGCTTTCCATTTGAATTGACCTTCTTTTTCTGGATTAGCGACTACAATTGGAAAGTCCATATGTTCGTGTTTGCCAATTCCTTTATCTGTTGCTTTCCATGTGATTTTAGTAATTTTTCCAAACTTGTCTTCTTTAAATTCATGTTTAAATCCAGGGACAGGCTCTACTGTAGATAAAGTTACACCTTCAGGAACTTCTATTTCAAGTTTTACTGTATTTTTATCACGTTCAACTGGAACTCTGACTTGATATTCTTCGTATGAACCGGGTTCACTCACTTTTGGATTAAGCGTTACGTGAGCATCTGCTACAGATGTCATACTTAATAACACAAGAAATGATACAGCACTCAATAAAAACTTTGTAATTTTCATATATATTGATCCTTTCAATTATAATGGAATTTCGATTTGACTCATGATGACGCCCGCTAAAATCAAACAAATACCTAAGGCGAATTCAAGATATAACAGTGATCGATTCACACGACGTCGCTTTTGCATCGCTTTATATGTTTGTAAACCACCTAAAATCATCATAATGATGGTGAATACCACTTTCATAAACCATAAACTACTATATAACGTAGGTTGGGTTACAATCGCTTTTAATGATGTGGCATCAATAGACATTAAAATGCCTGTCAGTATAACGATAATCACTGCAGTCACATTTGCTTTTAACAACACATCTTTTATTATTAAAATGTAAGAATGCTTGTGTTTAGCCGACGTGTAGGCGATTAAATATGCAAAACTGCCTAGCCAGATGGCAATTCCCATTAAGTGTAACGTCCGTAAAATGATAGAATAAAATGGCACCGCTTGCGCCCATGCATGACCTGAAATTGCAAGACTTAACATCAAAAAGAGCGGCATAACTTTATACCATATAGACTCCATTCGCCGTAATGAAAATAGGATTAACACGATAATTAAACTGACCATTGATAAAACAAATGGAAATTGCATCCAAACGCGGAAATCAAGCGTCAATATAGAATGAATGGCATCTTTCGGTAAAGTCATTAAATAAACGATACCCGTTGTAAAAGCAACCATAATCAATAATAAAATCGCACTGCGATGACGTGGAATAATATCATACGTAGGTACATCTTGACGTTTCATGAGAACATTAATCATATATAAGCCCGTAAAAATAAGTAACACAGCTTGTAAAACAAATCGCACTAAGCCTAACCAGAAAAAAGCATCCGTGTAAAAAGGTTTCGCTGTTTCTATAGTATTAGCTGTTTTTTTCCCGACAGAAAAATTATACTGTCCTCTTATCTCATGACCATCTAATGAGACTGTCTCCCAGTGAACGGCATATGTGCCATGTTCAACTTTTGACGTATCAAAAGTCACTTTTTTTGAATCCTCTTGCTCTTTAGGTTTCAATACACCTACTTCTTTGCCCTTGTCATTATAAATTTTGACTTTAGTATATTGCGTATGAACAGGCTCGTTGAACTCAAGTTGAATCGCTTCTGGTTTCGATTGTACGACTTCATTCTCTACGGGTTGTTGTTTTTCTAAAGTCGCATGTGCAGAGACTTGATTGAATGGTATACTCACACAAATCATCATGATAAAAGCAATGAGTGTGGCTGCCCATAATTTATTAAACGTACGCAATTTAACACCCCCTCAAGTGATTATAAAATGTAGAATTTAAGACATGGTTTCACATCACTTCCCTCATTTGTGAAGTGCATTAACAAGTTGTATCGCTTGGATGACGACAACTTTTAGCCAATACCCAATACTTTCTTGCCTCCATAGCTCATCCTATAAGATTTTATCAAACTTATATATGAATACAATGTATTTAGACTTGAACCGTATTTTTGTCACTGATTTGTCAAAATAATGACGTCATCTGTATTTGATAATCGTTTTAATGCAATTTATATTTAATCAATCCACTAGAAATGTAAAAAGCCGAAAAGCAACGAGATAACATCGTTCCTTTCCGACTTTTATAATCAATCTATTCAGTGTGAGATGATTGACTTAAACTGTCGCGATTTCTTCTTCGGTCGGTACATCATTGTTCAAGCCCACCATCGCTTCAGTGATATTTCTAGAGTTATAGCCAATTCGTTCAAGAATCGCAATAATATCAACATATAGCAAGCCACCATCAGTTGAACATTCACCTCTGTTCAATCTTTTAATATGACCTTTTCTTAATTTATGTTCAATGTTAAACGCTTCTCTACTACGCTCGACCACTTCATCTTTTTTAGTCGTATCATAGACGTTTAAAGTATCAATTGCTTTGTGGAAGGACTCATCAACAAAATTAAATAATTTTTCAATCCCTCGTTCAGCATCTTCAGTTAAAATAATATTTTTACTTTTTTGTCTTTCGATTTGCGCAATGTATGATTCTGTCAGTTCAGAAACTTTCACAATCGAGCGATTGACATCAAACATCACTGCAAGACGTTCAACATCACTTTTATTAATATTTTTTGTAGAAATGCGCACCAAGTAATTTCGAATACTGTCGCTAATGGTAATCACTGCTTGATGTTTCTGTTGTACTGTTTTAATCATTTTCTTATCCATCGTCGCAGGATGACGAACATCGTCTAACATAGATTGAACAATATGCCCAATGTTTTGTAGTTCTTTTTGAGTCTCTTGTAACGCGACACCAGGCGCATGGTAAACTAAATCTTTATTAAGATGTTGAGGTTTATAATCTTCTGTAATGTCTTTACCTGGTACAATCTTAGTCACAAGCCAAGCGAGCGCACCCACAAATGGAAGTTGAATAAGTGTATTCGTTACATTAAATGCACCGTGTGCAAACGCAATGGCCATTGCTGGTTTAAGGTGCCATGCTTCTTGTAACATCCCTATCAAATGCGTTACAACCGGTAAAAATAGCGCGAAGATAATCACACCAATGACATTAAAAATAACATGCACAAATGCCGCCCGCTTAGCTGCTAATGAACCCGCTAAACTTGCTAACACTGCAGTAATCGTTGTTCCAATATTGTCTCCTAGTAAAACTGGAATTGCACCTTTCAAGTCAACTAAACCTTGACTGTAAAATTCTTGCAGTATCCCAATTGTTGCACTCGAACTTTGGACTAACGCAGTTAAACCTACGCCGGCTAAAATACCGTACACCGGATGCGATGACATATCTAAAATGATTTGTCTAAACCCTTCTAATTGGGCAAGTGGCTTAACCGCATCTCCCATGAACTCTAAGCCAAAAAAGAGTGAGCCAAATCCAAATAATATTCGTCCAACATTATTAATATTGGAACGCTTAAAGAAGAAAATAAGAAATGCCCCCAACGCCAAGATTGGCATTGCATATTCTCCTAAATCAATCCCAATAATAAAAGCAGTCACAGTGGTTCCAATATTGGCGCCCATAATGACACCAATCGCTTGTTTTAAAGTCATGAACCCCGCAGTCACAAGCCCTATTGTTATGACAGTTGTCCCAGAACTACTTTGTATTAAGATCGTAACAATCATACCGGCTAATACACCCAGTACTGGATTGGCGGTAAATTTATTTAATATATTTCGCAATCGATCTCCTGCTGCTGCTTGTAAACCGTCCCCCATTACTTTTAAACCATAAAGGAAAATACCTAGGCCACCTAAAAAAGAAAAGATGACTTCAGTTACCGACATTTCCATTCTTTCACCTCAGTATTAAATTTCTGTTCATATACACATCATTGTCGTATGATTCATCTTGATTATCTCTTATAATTGTAAATTTAATGTTAAGATTTTATTAATTCTGCCTTAACATTTCTATTTCTGCGCCTTTTTTCAAGACATAACCCACTTTTTTCTTTATTTATGTTACATTATCTTCTTAACATTGACTACATATTCTTTACTATTTTAGTTGTCTCTCTATCGTTGCTTTCCACCTCCGCACGCAAACAACAGTCCTCAAATCTTACTATATCCTTTATGAAATTTCAATCCGAACATGAATACGACTATTACAGTTTTTTCATCTCATTCATTTCCCTTCAAAATTTATAGTTAAGCCAATCATTTTATTATTTAAAAATTATCTCCTAACTCATTCGCTATGACCATGACAGATGGCGAAATCTTTACTATAATATAGAAGAGTTTTTAGAAAAGGAAGTCCGAAAATGACACAAAATAATGATTACGCTTTACTTCTGTTTTATTATGCTTATCAAACATTTACAAAAACGGCTGATGATATCATTGCTGAATATGGTATGAGCCGACAGCATCATCGATTTCTATTTTTTATTAATAAACTTCCAGGTATTACAACGAAAAAATTATTAGAAAATCTTGAAATTTCTAAACAAGGCTCACATGCCACTTTAAAATTATTGAAAGAAAAGGGTCTCATCTTTGAGCGCCCTGATTTGACTGATCGCCGTTTAAAATGTTTGTTTCCAACTGAAGAAGGGAAAGCGCTCATAGAAGAACTCAACCAAGCACAAAATGACCTATTTAATCGAATCAAAGCCGAGCAAGGTGATGATTGGTATGCGATTATGGAAGGTTTTGCGTCTTATAGACAAGGCTACAAAGATATACAGCATTTGAAATAAGAGAACGAAGAAGGTGATTCGCTATGATTAAAGCGTACTACAATGATGCAAATTTGCATGTCCTAGAAACAGAAGAATGGCAACAAGCGCAATGGCTAAATGTTGTCAAACCGACACAAGATGAATTACAACAACTCATTAAAACATATGGTTTTCCACAAGATTTTTTGGAAGATGCATTAGATAGTGAAGAAAGTTCACGTATTGAATATGATGATGATAGTGGCTACTCTTTAATAATCAGCGACTTACCTATTACTGAAACTGGAAAGCATAAATTAAAAAGTTTCATGACATTACCGTTAGGGATTATCATCGGTAAAAACATTATTGTTACGGTTTGTGCGAAACCTTTTCATTATTTTGACCACATCGTCAAAAAACCTATTAACTTAAAATACAAAAGCCAATTTGCTTTAAAATTAATGTACGATATGACTGCGCAATACAATAGAGGCTTGCGCTTATTAAATAAAGAGCTCCGCCAAGTTGAATATAACTTGCAACAACGGGTAACAAATCAGCGTCTTTATTTATTAAGTGACATTGAAAAAAGTTTAGTTTACTTTTTAGGATCACTTAAAACCAATTCTTCTACGATTCGAACTCTATTTCGTTTACCTGCCATTAAACGCTTTGACGATGATGAAGAATTGTTAGAAGACTTACAAAATGAGCACCAACAAGCGGTTGAAACGACTGAATTATATTTACGTATTGTTGAAAGTATGTCTAATTCATATGCGTCCTTGTTGTCAAACCAACTAAATACTACTATGAAAACATTGACTATTTTTACCGTTTTGCTCACTTTACCTACGCTAGTATTTAGTTTTTTCGGTATGAATGTACCTTTACCTATTAATACCGAAAGTGCACTTTCATGGATTATTATTATTGTGATTTCAATTATTCTCGTCGTAGTCATGTTTACATTTTTATGGCGCAACGACAAGCTCTGACATAAGTCCATAACCATTTATCCTTATAGGACTTACCTATCCTCTGTATCAAAGATGGGCTTGAGAAAATGCTTTTGCTACATCTTCTCAAGCCCATCTTTGATTATCACTTTATTCTTTAACTCATTTTTCTCTGCACCATCATACTTCAACTAATTTTTTAGCCCCATATAAACAAAGTAAGACTTTTTTACCACACCTTGTTTAAGATTCATATACCACTACTTACATGACTTTCTGCAAATATATGCAAAATTTTTAACTTACTTAAGCATTTAATTTAACTTTATTCCATTTCTTTAACACTTATGACACATTGATTATGCCGTTATTTTCTAATATGCGTCATTCCTTATACAATGTGCACAATATTATTGTAGAAAAGGAATCGATATTTTTATAATGATGTATATTTATCAACTAGTTTCTCAGAACTTGAGAAACTTGAAAGAGGTCAACTATGCAAGGCATTAATATTGAACTAATGAAACAATATACGTCTTCTGCTTATCGTGTTTTTAATCATGTAGAATTATTTGTTTCGTTTGAAGGCGTTCTGACACTCGAGCTCAACGGTAAAGTGACTCACTTTCATCGTCAAATTGACAGTGCCTCTACAATATTTTTCTGAATTTAATGCTGATTATTTCCTAGGTTATTTTAATCTTAATAAACTCTCTTCTCATAATAAAATTAAAGAAATCATAAAGCATCTCATCGTTGAAGAAAACAGTGATATGTACTATGAAAATATTCATACTTTAATTAAGTTACTCTACAATGAAACATTCATTGAATTGGGTCGAATTTATATCCCGCATATACACGTGAATAGTATTTTATTTAATAATATGATTGATTATGTTCATCAACACGCCAAATATCGTCTATCGTTACAAGAGTTAAGTGAACATTTCTTTGTTTCTCAATCCTATGTGTCTATACTTTTTTGCAAATACTTAGATTATAATTTTAAAAAATACTATGCTTCAATGAAAATCGCACTGTCTATGTACAACTTAGCCACATCGCATGATTCGATTAATCAAATTGCAACACAATACAGTTTTACAAACTACAACCATTATTCTAAACAGTTTAAGCGTTTTGTAGGTATCAGTCCGATAGAATTTCGAAAACAAAGTCAAAAAAGAAGTTATCAAGTTACGGTTGTCCCTTTCGATATACAATATTTTGATACACATTTGAGAAAATCCAGCACGATTCCCTCACCACACAAGGTGGACATATTTTTAGATCAACTCACACCACCTCAATGGATTGAAAAGAAAGAAGTATTACTTGAAATCGTCAACTTAGACGACATCAGTCAAATATTTGGTAGTCAAAATCAATTAGAGGCTCATCATCATGCACATGCCATTCAACTGTCCTTTAATCCATCAGATCTTGAAACATTTCATTTTGAACATACACATCATATTGAATTACTCAGCCAATTGCTATGTGAATACGGTTATAAAATAGCATATCGAATCCATTCGCTACAAGCCTATGAAATATTTAAAAATCAATTCTATTATCCGTTAACACGTATCATAGAACAGCAACCTAATGATTTTAATCAGTACAAATTCAAGCTCAATATCATATTGGACCATGAATCTCTATCTGTTCATGAAATTCAAACTATCATTGAAAAAGTGAAAGCTTTACATCCTGATAGTCAGTTCACACTTGATATTGCGCTATCTTTAACACCAAGTAAGAAAGCGCAATTAAAGTTATTACTTCAACAACGTATCGTTTTTGATTATTATATGTTGGATGCTATACAACTCAACCAAACTTATATGTATCACCTTGATTTACATACGCAATTCGAGTCAAAATTTGCACAAGTGATACAAACATTGCGACAAGAATATCAACTTGCGCAGACACCAATGATCATCAAATCAGTTCCACAACTCTTCACAGCGAAACAACATGCGATGCCACGTGAAGAGCAACTTCTTAAACTTTGGCTGAATGTAGATGCGTTATGCTTACCACTGATTTCCAATGACAGCCTAAATAATGGCTTTTATAATCGTTTCGGTCATCGTAATGCCATTCAACATGTTTTTAATTTATTGCAACCTTTTAGCCATACGTTTAGTGTTCGAACATCTACCTATCTCGTCCATGAAACAGCGTATGCATATGAAATTTTGTTATTTCATGCAGATCAAGCGCTCAAAAATGTTTCTTTTGTTTTATATGGTACAAACCAATTGCATCGTCATTTTGTGGTTGAATATACTTACCACCCCACTTATAGCAACTTAGACCACATCATGCATGTGCAAACGCAAGATTATTACGTCCCAAGACATTTTGTCTCTTCTATTCATATGACGAATCATCTTTTATTTCATATTCAATTACATCACTTTGAACATACGTCATACCAAACGACATTACCACATGGGGTCATGAAACTCATTAAAATTATTAAAAATAAAGCAACACGCCAGTCAGATATGTTGTGAAATTCTCATCGTATATAAAAAGGAACGTGCACATAAAATCTTCTTTCAATGGATAGATTTCTTAGTGGCGTTCCTTTTTTCTTCATAGATCTTCAATATATGCATTTTGTGTGGCATACATCCCGGCAGCGAAGACACCGACGACCATCACAAAAAATAATATAATCGCGATGGTCCAACCGTGAAAGTGATCATGCGCTACGCCTAAAATAAAAGGGCCTAAAGCTGCGACCCAATAGCCTATAGATTGCCCAAATCCTGACAACATCGTACTTCCAGCTATTGTGCGCGAACGAATTGAAAAGAGTGTCATACATAAACTAAAACATGCGCCAATGCCCATCCCTGTCAATATCATCGCAATGAGCAATACCACCACTTGCTGACTCAATAATAAACTAAATCCTAATCCCATCAGGCATGTAATAATGATAACGAGACTTCTCTGTGTCGACATTTTAGCAGCGATAATTGGAAACACAAAGGTCATCGGTAGTTGTGCAAATTGATTCAACATCAGAAAGTAGCCTGCCGTCTCCGGTGCAATCCCTTTACTCACTAAAATAGAAGGATACCATGCGACAATACTGTAAAACATCATCGATTGAAACGCCATCGTCAAAGCGACTGCCCAAGCCATTTTGGATCGATAAATTGGCTTTTTTAATCCATGACTTGTTTGCGTAGAGACATGCGGATTTCGTTTGAGTTGCGGAAGCCAAACGATGACTGCCAGTATTGCAAAAATAATCCAAAAAGAGAGTGAGAGGCGATAAGACAAGGGCGAAAGAGAAGCAAGTGGAAAACTCAGCCCGCCTCCCAATCCAGCGGTAAAATTCATTGTTGCACTATAAATTCCCGTAATGAGGCCGATTTGTAATGGAAAAGATGCTTTTGCGTATGCGGGTAAAGTCACATTCGCTAAAGCAATAGCAATTCCTAAAAAGAGCGTCCCAATGAAAAAAGCGTTCACGCCACCAGAAACTCTCACAACTAATGAGATGACTGTCAAAATTAGTGTCAGTAATAGGAGCCTTGACATTGAAATACGGGAAAGAATACGTGCCACAAATGGTGACACAATACCGAAGATGATAAGCGGGATGGTCGTTATCAGTCCTGCTATACCGTTATTAATATGTAAATCTTGCTTTATTAGGTCAATGACGGGTCCAACAGACGTGAGCGGCGCACGTAGCGTTGAGGCAATCAACACGATGCCGATAACACGTAGCCATTGATTTTGAATTTTATGATTCAGTAGTTTTTCTGACATATTATTCCTCCTTACATGAAATGCAATGTCATCTTCAAATTAAGACTGCCTTTTAATTGTAAAACAAAACACGGATAAAACCTAAACAGGCTTTTCCGTGTCATATTCGACTGTAGACACAGCTTTGACATGCTTTCATTATTAAATCATATATAAAGTTATTTTGCCCCATATAATTGAATTGCACGTTTCACTGTTTCAATCAATTCATTATCTACAGTATGAAGTTGATTAAAGTAAACTAAAATATCTTCTGGCTGAATTAGCTCTCTAGGGTAAGAGGGATCTTCTTCAAGATGTGCAGCCAACGTCCCAAGAGGTGTATCATCGCCTAAAAAATCTAACATAAAATCATAAAAACTCATAACAACACCTCTACTTTTTTGAGGTTAAAATGAATAGTACGCTTTTAGAACGTATAATCAAATATATATCTTTTACAGCCTAATTATATAATTTTTCAAAATAAATGCAAGACACAAAAATGACATATTTCACTCTAACTTTTACTTTCTGTCTTAAAACGAATTCGCTACAATGGAATATAAGAGTGTGACAAAGATTTGACAATGATAATTTCGAGTCACCTCATACAACATTTAGACTATACATTTTATATAAAGGAGCGAGAAATAATGAAGCAAAAACAATCTCTTGGTATTATCATCATTATTGCGATGCTAATTGTGACGTTAGGTGTCGTTGTTGCGATGATGCTTTCCGGTCAAAAAGAAATATATTACGGTTATATGAAAGACAGCACAACAGCTGAAAAAGTAATCAGTGAATCTGACAAGACGGTTAAAGAAAATGTTAAAATCCCTACGGATAATAATTTCCAACCTAAAAAAGGTGACTTTGTTAAATTAATAGCTAAAAAAGATGATCCTGATCATTTCGTTAAAAAACAAATCGTATCACATGATGATGTTCCACATGGCTTAATGATGAAAATTCATGATATGCATAACATGGATATGCATCACCATTAATTTAATATTTTTCGCATCAATAATAAGCAATGAAGAAAATGTTCTCAGCCATTTCCTTCATTGCTTTTTACTTTAATATCTATATTTAATTACCAAATGAGTTCATCAACAACATCATCATTGAGTGCACGAATGATTTCTGTCACTAATTGAACCGCTTTTTGATAATCTTTTTGGTCAATTACAGATACATTTGAGTGCATATAACGTAACGGAATTGATAGTGCAATAGAAGGAATACCGTCTAATGCGGTATGCATATTCCCAGCATCTGTTCCGCCACCCGGCATTGAATCCCATTGTAATTCAATACTGTGTGCTTTTGCGACCTTTTTAACATGGCGAATAAGCCCCACATGACCAATATTTGTCGCATCTAATGTTAAGACAATTGGACCTTGACCTATTTTCACATCGCCATCACTTTCAAGCCCTGGCGTATCATATGCGACACCGACATCAACCGCAATGGCTAAATCAGGTTTCACTTTATGCGCGGCTACTTTAGCACCGCGCAGTCCCACTTCTTCTTGGACATTAGCACCAGCAACTAAGTTAATATCGAGTGCTTCATTTTTCAATTCGTCTAATATATCGACTGCCAGAGCACATCCAAAGCGATTATCAAATGCTTTTGCAGTTACATAATCTTCATTTAAGAGCGTTTCAAATTCTGAATAAGGTGTAATCATGTTACCCACCTCAATACCTGCTGCTTCAACTTCTGCTTTATCTTTTGCGCCGACATCGATGAACATATGCTTCATGTCGACAGGTTTATTACGTTCTTCTGCACCTAAAACGTGTGGCGGTTTAGAACCTATGATGCCGCGTATTTCGCGTCCTTCATCCGTTGTGATTGTCACTTTTTGGGATAACATCACTTGGTTCCACCATCCTCCTATTGGTGTAAATCGAATAAAGCCCTGCGCTTCAATTTTAGTCACCATAAAACCAATTTCATCAAGATGTCCTGCTATCATAATTGTACGTTGACCAGACTGGCTCTTTTTCTTACCAAAGACACCACCGAGATTATCATAGATCATTTCATCACTATTGGGTTCTAATAATTCAATCATCGCTTTTTTAACCTGATGTTCATGTCCAGCGATTCCATTAAGATCTGTTAATTTTTTTAATAAGTCTTTTGTATTTTTCATCTATATTAAACCCCTTTCAGATTAAATTCTATTTAATTTTAACAAACTTTTCTGACAAAAGTATGATTTAAGCATTGCGCAACTTTTGTTTTTCATTGCATAGAAGAATTTTGAAAGTATATACTAGAGGTATCTAGAAATTTCTGAAATAAAAGACAAATTGTTGACATGCCTTTTGCGAATCGGATTCAGTTGATATCATCATTATTTTCAATTAAAGAATCATCAATGGAAATCCAACGTTTTTTCAACAATAAGTGGCATGTCTAACTAGCTTTTAGCATGCGTGCAATCGCATATACACGATGTCAAATTTTAAACGGTACACACTAAAAATTTTGCTTATTCATGACATCTTCGCTTTCATATGCGTCATGCGCATCATCAATATGATACATCGATAAGGAGGTCAAATCATGACACATAAAGTCGCTTTAATTGGACTTGGTCGTGTAGGGAGCCAAGTATTAACGGACATTCAATATACAGGCCTATTTCAAGAAATCATCTTAATTGATACCAATCTGAATCGTGCGGAAGGAGAGGCAATGGATCATCGCCATTTCCAATCTTACAGTGGGACACATCATACGAAAATAAAAGCAGGGAATTACACAGATTTAGATGATGTTGATATGATCATCATCTCTGCGAGCGTCCCTTCTACAGCAGATATGGCGGATCGCACAAAGTTAACATCCGGCAATGCAGCAATCATTCAAGAGATTATGTCAGACATTACTGCGGTAACAACCTCACCACATATTATTATGATTTCAAATCCTGTAGATACGATGACTTATTTAGCAGAAATACAACATGATTATCCACATGAAAAAATTATGGGAACAGGCACATTATTAGAATCGTCTCGTTTCCGTACATTGATTGCAGACCACTACGACGTTGATCCGAAAAGTGTAGAAGCTTTCGTTATTGGAGAACACGGTAAAACAACCGTGCCGGTATGGAGCCGTGTCCGTATTGCAGGGATGCCCCTTGATGAATATGAACAACTGAGCCATGCGCAAGCCATCTCGAAACAAAAGATTCGCGATGAAATTGACAAAGTGTCATTTGACGTGATGCGCAATAAAGGTTGGACGAATTCTGCCATATCTCGCGCAACAATCGATCTTGTAGAAGCCATTCTTTATGATGAAAATCGTATTTTACCTATTTCGACAGTGCATCAGCACGTTTATGATTACCAAAATGTCGCATTTAGCCTTCCGACACTTGTTAATAAAGAGGGTCATCAAACCGTCTTCCCAATCGCACTAGACGTTGAAGAAAAACAAGCACTTGATCATGCTGTTCAATATATTCAATCAACAATTGCGTCTGTCACAGATTAAGTCTCGCAATCTTTTCAGACAGCACTGATTGACCTTTGAAATTCATTTATTTAGGCAGAGATGACACACGATGCTAAACTTTTGTTAAAGGTTACGTGCATAACGTCATCAACTGCCTTTTCTTTTTAAAAATATTGATTCAACTGCACCATTTTGTCACTTAAAGTACAAATTACATGCAAAGTAGATTTAAAATATCCGCTCTAACTCACGTCTTCATTAAAAAGCACTGAAATCCAGAACTGATTTCAGTGCTTTGCTTGATCAACGACCTTGAATTGCCATTATTTCATTTTATAATTTTCATTGAAATAATTGTATTTCGCTTTTTTATCATGCTTTTTCGTTTTTGAATCGAAGCCTTGTAAGAAAAAGCCACGCTTGAGATGAATAGGCTGCGCAATATATGTATTTTTTTCGTCACCTTTTAAGGTTAATTCTTTATAAAACACACCTTTTCTTGGATCATACTCAGACTTCTCTTTAATAACTTTATCGCTCAAATGATGTTCAGTTAAATACTGATCGATTAGCTTTAAGTTTTGACTTTTTTGATAACCCTTATATGCAAAAAAGCCAGCTGCGACAATTACAAATAACAACACTAAAGCCAAAACGAGTTTTAAAATTTTCTTTGCCATTTCATGTGCCTCCACCTTATTACAATCTTATTATACATCTTATCACAAATCTTTTTCTTACATTACTTTCAGTATTTGTCGTCACATAAAAGTCATAATACAATCGGCATCCAAATTGGGATTTCACCATGAGCCATCATAAAATAAAACTTAAGCTTCACTATGCTTCACATATAAAAACGTCTTTAAAGACGAGCTGTCACCCATTTCAAAGACGTTTTAAATCATTCGATTATCATTTAAAAAGTTAGATTATTCAACTGTTGACACTGCTTGTTCGCGTTTAGATAAATTAAACATTGTTAATAATGCCACAACCCCAAAAATACTTAAGAATATAAAGGCGAGATGACTTGAACCTGTGAGCGACGTTACCGCTGTAATCACTAATGGTGGGAAGAAGCCTCCAAGACCGCCCATCATTGAGACAATACCATTCGCAACGCCAGCTTCTGTTGTGAAATATAGTGGAACGAGCTTAAACACTAAACCATTACCGATACCGACACAGATACTCACTGTTAAGCATCCAATTGTAAATAATAAAATTTGACTGGAAATACCTAAAATGAGTGCACCTACAATCATAATTGAAAAGAATACTTTCAGCATAGAGACAGCGTTAAACTTATCACCTAAAATACCACCAAGTGGTCGTAAACATGTTGCTAATGCAATGAAAACTCCGGTACGAATCCCTGCATCTACTTTATCAATACCAAAGTTTTGAACAAGGAAGTTCGGTAAGAAAAGACCGAAAGCCACGAATGCACCAAATGTAATAAAATACCAAAAACTTAAATAATAAAGTTTGTAATTACGCATTAACTTTCTTGATTGTTCGACTAAAGGCACTTTGACTTTTGGTTCATTGCCATCACCTAAGAAAAACATGATGACTGCAAATACAGCCATAATAATTAAATAGCTACGCACTGTATTTTGCCAACCAATCAAACCTGCAATAGGAGGTGCTAAAAATGAAGATACTGCAGTACCGAGGTTACCCATACCATATATGCCATTCGCAAGCCCCACTTTATCTTTGGAAAAATATTTAGGTAATGAGGTTACCCCTACTGAGAAGATTGCCCCACCAACACCAAGGAAAAAGCCTGCAAACATGAGTGCCCCTGGAGATGTCGCTTGGCTTAATAAGAATATAGGCACGAGTAATACTAAAAAGCTTGTAAAGAATACCCATTTGGCACCGACGATATTCGTTAAATAACCAAACGGTACACGCAAGACGGAGCCTAATATAACTGGAATGGCTAAAATAATTGAAAGTTGACCACTCGAGATTTGAACATCCTGCGAAATAAAAGGAATCAATGGTGCGATAATACTCCATGCCATAAACCCTGCCACTAAACTCAATGTTTGAAGCCCTAATTGTAAACCCGCTTTTGACTTATTCATTGATCATTCACCTTTCTCGTTTGACTCCATTTCGAATCAAATTCACTAAATTTTCTCTACGCGTTGATAAAATGATAATTTAAACATTTCCAACTCAAATATAGTTTAACTTTATTGTGAAATTTATAACATAAGGACTTCCCCTATACGCAGTGTGGGGTATCCCCTAACCTGAAATTGATGTATAAGCATTGTTGAAAATTAGACAAAATCAGGATTAAGACGAGATTGACATCACTTTACGTTTAACAATCAGGCATCTCATAAATAGCTTTTTTACCTAGCTAAATCAATTCGCAAAGACAAAAAATTTATAAAATAAAGGATATCAAATAGGGACGTGTGTAGGAGTATGTTATACTCATTTGTAATAGAGAATGACTTCAATAATCAACATGCAATTATATTTTAAAAAGAAGGTGCATTGATTGAAAAAAACAGTTGAGTGGCTCATTGCAATTGTCAGTGCCATTGCGATTGTGTTATTGATTAGAACTTTTATTGGAACACCCTATACCGTTAAAGGGCAATCTATGTTTCCCACTTTTCACGATAAAGATCGTGTCATTGTCAGCAAGATTTCAAAGTCATTGAACCATCTCAATCGAGGTGATGTCATTGTCTTTCATGAGAATCAACATAAAGACTTTATTAAGCGATTGATTGGTCGTCCAGGAGACACTGTGGTATATAAAGACGATCAACTTTACGTTAACGGTAAAAAAATAAAAGAACCCTATTTGGATTCTAATAAAAAGTACAAAATTGGGGACTTTTTGACCGAAGATTTTAATGTGGAGGATTTAAAAAATGCGCAAGGTGAGGCTAAAATCCCTGCACATCGCTACTTAGTATTAGGGGATAATCGCCAAAATAGTATTGATAGTCGACGTCCTGAAGTGGGTCTGATTTCAGAACAACAGATTGTAGGTAAAGTAACCGTAAGAGTTTGGCCTTTCAACCGAATAAAATTTGGCTTTAAACCTGACACATTTAAATAACAAAAGAGCTGACATTTCAAATTTTTGATAACCTTGCCTACATGAACTCGCTTGCTTAGGGGCTGAAGTCTCAACTAAATTTGGCTTAATTGAAGCTGAAAATTGATGAAGCCAAATTGGATTTTCGACTTTAGCTCTTCCCTCAAGCGTCTCGTTCATTGTGGCAATCATTACTTAATCATGAAGGTATAGAGGACAAATTTAGGAGACAATGAAAGTTTTTTAGAAAGTCAAAACTGTAAAAATTAGAGGGATGTATCAAAGTAAATGTATTATCAATTAAATATCGTTTATTTTGATATGTATATCTTTTAAATTCTAAACGTTTATGATATGGATAAATATCGTGGATTTTTTGTTCTTATTAATTAAATGATACGAAAGTGACTTATTTTTTAAAATTATAATAGTGAATGGTAACTTGCAGAAACGAAGTATTTACGACGAGCCGAAGACTACAGGCTGAGGCTGTCCCCTCGGAAAGCGAAGTCATATAATACGAAGTTTCATCATATAAAAAGCGCTAAGACAATTTTCTATTAAAAATCATCTTAGCGCTATTTATTTTGTAATTGATGTGCCGAACTTTTTTACACACACCTTTTGATTATTCAAAACCGCTCCGTATATTGGAATTGTTTGTGCTTCAAAAAACACTTCATTTTCGTCGACTAGAAATCTAATAGCTTTTTCTTTAATGCATACTCCACGAGCTCTGGTTTTGATTTTAAGTTAAGTTTATCCATAATACGTGTTTTATGTGCTTCTACTGTTTTAACAGAGACAAATAGTTTTTCAGCAATATCTTTATTCCCATATCCTTTGGCAATTAACGGTAAAATTTCAAGTTCACGTTTCGATAAAATCTTGAATGGGTCATTTGAGTACGATTCATCCTGTGAAGATTGAACAAATTCTTTAACTAAAGACGTAGTCATTTTAGGATCAATATAAGTTTGCCCTTGATAGACTGTGCGAATCGCTAACAATAATTGTTCATCTGGCGCATTCTTTAAAATATAGCCACTTGCCCCGCTTCGCAAGACGTGGAATAAATATTCTTCATCATCGTACATCGTTAATATCAGAATTTTAGTATTCGGAAAACTGTCTAAGATTTTACTCGTCGCAATTAATCCTGATTCACCCGGTGGCATACTGAGATCCATAATGAGTACGTCCGGCTCATATTTCATCACTTTTTGATACGCCTCAACGCCATCGGCAGCCGTCCCTACGACTTCCATATCCTCTTGAAAGTTAAGTATCATAGAAAAGCCTGTACGTACGACGGCGTGGTCATCAGCAATTACGATTCTCATGCTTTATTCCCCTCACTTTTGACTAATTGGTACTTCGAGCGATACGATGGTGCCTTTACCTTTCTGCGTTTCAATATTCAAATGCCCGTTGACCAACTCAGCACGTTCATACATCCCATATAAGCCTAATCCAGACCCTTTAGGCGAATCGCTCGGTTCAAAACCTAAACCTTGATCTGAAACCTCAGCATAGAGATAATTTTGGTCTTTTCGTAAGATGACATCGACATCATCAACATCTGCATATTTCATCGCATTGAAAACTGCTTCTTGAACGATGCGATAGACAACGGTTTCGATTTCAGTATCAAAACGTTCTGGTTCAATATCAAAGTGATAATTCACAACTAATCCATAATTATTTTCAAGTTGCTTAAAATAAGACTTAAAAGCGGCATCTAACCCTAAATCATCTAAGGAGGAAGGACGCAACTCTGATGATAAATTTCGAATGTCATCAATTAATTTTGTCATCAAGCCCTCAATATTTCTAGAGTTTGCTAATAAAGAATCCATATCTTGCTGATATTTGAGCAAGCGCATTTCAACATTCACATTAATCAACTCTTGAACTACACCATCATGTAGTTCTCTAGAGATACGTTTCCGCTCATTTTCTTGTGCTGCAATCGTCTTTTGAATCATATTACGTTGATAAAGTTCTTCTTGTCTTTGTAGTTGTGCTGTGACATTTTGTAAAGTAAACGCCTTAATCTGTTGGGCTTCATCAATCGTTTGGTATGTGGCTGTAAAAGGCTCAATTTTATTGTCAGTCGTCTTCATAAAAACTTGAAAAGTCGTATTACCTAACGTTTCTGAATGTAAAAAACAGTTTTGACATGTACGCAAATCATGTTCATTGGTATATCCTTCACAACGTCCACAAATTGTATTAGAAATACCACTCATATCATTATCTGGCGAGATGATACGTTTCGCTGCCTCATTCATATAAATCACTTTACCATTGCGGTCAATAAAGATAATCATTTCTGACGTCTTATGGTAATACGACAATAAAAACGACAATAAATCATGTGTCTTTTCTGTCATCATAACATCACCTTATCTTCACTCGTTAAGCCACTAATACCTTTAATTAACGACAAATCACTCGCAATCTGAGGTAACGGTTTTTGATTACGTTGGCCTAATAAGAGCACACCTTTCACACGATGATTATGCCATAGAGGTATAGCGATTAATGCGGTAATCTGTTCACTCATTAAGATTGGAAAGTTAAAAAGTGAACTTTGAATTTCATGATGTGTCGTATCCGGAATCACCATAGGCTTCCCTGTCTTCATCACATTACCCGCCACACCATGACCATGACGTAAGACGATACGTTGATAACGCTCATTTAAGTTGCCTGACACGTAACGCCATTTGATCTTTGTACCAACATGATCTTCTGAGGGTAATGCGATACCGGCAAAGTCAAACTCATATTCATGACGTATTCTATCTATTTCATCTTGATAATCATGTTGAGAAAAATCAATCTGGTTCACGGTCATCACTCCAATTTAAATTTTGTGTTTACGATAAATAATATAACTGCGACTCGCGTAAGATAAAGGGACACTCCACACATGCACAAGACGTGTGAAAGGCCAACATGCCATAATCGTAAAACCCAGTAAAATATGCAATTTAAATGTTAATGGAACACTCACCATGAGACTTGCATCAGGGCGCAACGTAAATAAACCTCTAAACCATATTGAAATCGTTTGTCGATAATCAAAGTCAGGCGTCGTTGCATTTGTCACTAATGTAGCATAACATCCAATAAAAACAATTAATAACAATAAGAAATTGACAAAAATATCTGATGCAGAGCTTAAACGGCGCACATTTTGTTTAGTCACGCGTCTAGCAGTTAACAACAACATACCGATTAACGTTATTATACCAAAAATACTTCCGATATACACCGCTCCGATATGGTAGATATGATCGTTCACACCGATTGCCGTTAACCAATGTGCCGGAATCAATAATCCAACGACATGACCGAAAAACACGGGAATAATCCCTAAATGAAACATGAGACTCCCCCACTTAAGTTGCTTCTTTTCAATAAATTCACTCGATTTTGCAGTCCATGAAAACTGGTCATATTGGTAGCGAACGATATGACCAATCACAAAGATTGCAAGACAGAGGTACGGGAAAATCACCCATAAAAATTGATTAAACATGATGTCTCACCTCTTCGACTTGTACAATGCATTGCTTTAACGTTTCTCTAAGACCTTTAATTAAGTGACGATAAGGATTGCCTTTTTCTTCAAGATATTTCATCATCGGATACGTTCCATCTTCAATGATCATCACTAATAATTGCGTGTTTTCTTGTGCCCTTTCATCCCCGTCAAATTGAGCAGCGTATAAGAACTCCAACATCAATGGTAAATAATCTGAAAGCTCAGATGAAGGCATCTCTAGGCCAAACATTTCATAAAGCACTTTTAATTTTGCTAACATTTGCCCGCGTTCTTTTTGGGTATCAAACTGATTAAATGTCATGTAGAGTGTCGCTTTTTTATTAAAATCAAACGTATCAGTGTAAAGCATTTGAATTTCAGATAAACTCTTTTCATACATTTCTTTACGATATTGTTTGACATATGGATATGCGGGGTGCGCTTCATGAAAAATTTCTTCAAAGACTTTAGGGTGGAAGGTTAACTTCTCTGGAAAAATTAACTGTTGGCTCATGTAACCGAGCGTCTCTTTATAGCTGTTCAACCGATCAAGATTAATCACGGAAAATCCCTCCATAGAAATTGTCGTTATAAATTTCACGGCCTGTTTTACCACCTGCACCTACAGGCACACCACAACCATCACAGTTCGCGCCGAAATGTTCACCACCATAGCCTTGACTTCCTTGCGCTGCATAAGTGTCCATGTATTGCTCTTTATGTGACGTTGGAATCACAAAACGATCTTCATGTTTCGCAATCGCCAACAAACGGTACATGTCTTTTGCTTGTCTTTCTGTGAGACCCACACGATCTAAGCGTGACATGTCAAACTCACGGCCTGTATTTTGTGCACGCATATAACTTCTCATCATAGCCATTCGTTGAAGTGACCCTTTCACAGCTTTTGTATCCCCAGCTGTGAAAAGCTCTGCCAAATATTGTACAGGTAAACGCATTTCTTCAATTGCTGGAAAGATAGCATCAGGATTGTTTCCGGCATTTTGTCCTTCAAAATAATTCATTATTGGACTTAAAGGTGGACAGTACCAAACCATCGGCATTGTACGATATTCTGGATGAAGTGGAAACGCTAACTTGTATTCAATTGCCAATTTATAAATCGGTGAATTTTGAGCTGCTTCAATCCATTCTTGAGAAATACCATCTTTCTCTGCTTGTTCAATAACTGCCTCGTCATAAGGATTCAAAAATAAGTCCAACTGTTTTTCATATAAGTCTTGCTCGTTTTCAGCAGACGCCGCTTCTTGAACGCGATCCGCATCATATAATAGTACGCCTAAATAACGCATACGGCCTGTACATGTTTCAGAACAAACTGTCGGAATCCCTGCTTCTACACGAGGGAAACAAAATGTACATTTTTCTGCTTTGTTTGTTTTCCAGTTGAAGTATACTTTTTTATAAGGACAACCTGTCATACAGTAACGCCATCCACGACACGCTTCTTGATCGACTAACACGATACCATCTTCATCACGTTTATACATCGCCCCTGATGGACAAGATGCGACACAGCTTGGGTTTAAGCAATGTTCACAAAGTCGAGGCAAATACATCATAAACGTTTGATCAAAGTTAAATTTAATTTCTTCTTCAATCTTTTGAATGTTAGGATCTTGAGGGCCCGTAATATGTCCGCCTGCTAAGTCGTCTTCCCAGTTAGGACCCCAGTCTAAGTCCATACGCTGTCCTGTCATTAATGAATGGGCTTTTGCGACAGGAGAATGTTGGGCAGGTTTAGCTGTTGTTAAGTGCTCATAGTTATATGTCCAAGGTTCATAGTAATCTTTAATCACTGGCATATCTGGGTTATAGAAAATTTTACCAAGTGCTATTTTGTTCAAGCGTGTTCCTGATTTTAACTCCAGCTTACCTTTTTTGTTTAATGTCCATCCCCCTTTGTAATGCTCTTGATCTTCCCATCGTTTTGGATAGCCGATACCCGGTTTTGTTTCTACATTGTTAAACCACATATATTCTGCACCAGGTCGATTTGTCCAAGTACTTTTACATGTCACACTACATGTATGACATCCGATACATTTGTCTAAGTTCAGAACCATTGCTACTTGCGCCTTAATCTTCAAGCCAATCCACCTCTTTCATCTTTCTCACTGCCACGTATACATCCCGTTGGTTCCCAATTGGACCATAATAATTGAATGAATAACTGATTTGGGCATAGCCCCCCATTAATTGTGTCGGTTTTAAGTGAATACGCGTTGGTGCATTATGCGATCCACCACGTGTTCCCGAAATTTCAGACCCCGGTGTTTCAATATGTTTATCCTGTGCATGATACATATACATTGTGCCTCGAGGCATCCGATGTGACACGACTGCACGCGCTGTGACTACACCATTACGGTTATACACTTCTAACCAATCATTATCATTAATGTCATGTTGTGCTGCGTCTTCATTTGAAATCCATACCGTTGGCCCCCCACGGAACAACGTCAACATATGTTGGTTATCTTGGTATGTTGAATGGATATTCCATTTACCATGTGGTGTTAAATATCGAAGTACGAGTGTATCGACGCCACCTTTGACAGGCTTATCTTTCGTTCCAAATACCATTGGTGGTAATGTTGGTTTATAAACAGGTAACGCTTCTCCAAATTGTTGGAAAACTTCATGATCAATATAAAAGCTTTGGCGTCCTGTTAACGTTCTAAATGGCACTAGTCGCTCAATATTTGTTGTAAATGGAGAATAACGTCTACCTTGTTTGTTCGAACCCGGAAAGACCGCTGTTGGAATCACTTCACGTGGTTGTGATGTAATATTTAAGAATGAAATTTTCTCAGATGCGCGTTCTGCTGAGATATCTTTTAATGGCATACCCGTTTGTCGTTCTAAGTCTTCGTATGATTTCTGTGAAACTTGGCCATTTGAAGCAGATGAAACATTTAAAATCACATCAGCTACTTTACGCGCTGTATCAATCCGCGGTTTATTATTTTTAATCGAATCATCTTCCCATGTCCCTACCATGCTTCGAAGTTCATCGTATTGTTCTTTGACCGAAAAGCTCACACCATGGGCACCAACTTTACCGTTTTCTAGTAAAGGTCCCACAGAAATAAATTTGTCATAAACGTCAGTATAAGTACGATCAACCACTGCAAAGCCAGGCATCGTTTGACCCGGAACTGGTTCGATTTCACCTTTTGTCCAGTCGTGCACTTTACCGTATGCCAGTGAGATTTCTTGCTTAGAATCGTGTGCAAGCGGTGATGTTACAACATCTTTATAAGTACCAGTGAGGTGAACGCGAGCCATTTCAGAAAATGTTCGGCTAATCGTTTTGAAAATATCCCAGTCTGAACGTGATTCCCATAATGGATCGATTGCCGGATTGAATGGGTGAATGAAAGGATGCATATCTGTTGAAGAGATATCATGTTTTTCATACCAAGTGGCCGCTGGTAAAACGATGTCAGAATATAAAGGTGTTGCTGTCATACGGAAGTCTAAAGAAACAAGGAGATCAAGTTTACCTACTGTATCTTCTCCCCACTCAATCTCTTCAGGTCGATCCGTTTCATTTGGCTCAGCCATTAGTGCTGATTTTGCACCTAGTAAATGTTTCATAAAGTATTCTTGACCTTTAGCAGAACTTGAAATCAAATTCGAGCGCCAAACAAATAAAGTCTTCGGATGATTTTTACGTAAATCTGGATTTTCAACTGCAAATTTTGTTTTACGTGATTTCACATCTTCAATGGCACGTTTTAAAATCGCTTCATTATTAAATTCACCAGCATCGCGTGCTTCTTCTCCCCATAAAAGACTATTGCGGTCAAATTGTGGATAAGAAGGCAACCAGCCATTACGTGCAGCTAAAACATTATAATCAGCAGGATGTTGTAATTTGATATTCTCTGCAAGTGGTGAAGCTAAGCGATCAACACCTGACTCTTCATATTTCCATTGGTCTGTCGCAAAGTAAAACCAACTTGTTCCATTTTGTAAACGTGGTGGCCCTTGCCAGTCTTTAGCGAAAGCAATCGTATTCCAACCTTCAATCGGACGACACTTTTCTTGTCCAACATAATGGGCCCATCCGCCGCCATTCACACCTTGACAGCCACATAAAACGACTAAGTTTAACACAGAACGATAAATGGTGTCTGAATTAAACCAATGGTTAATCCCTGCGCCCATAATAATCATAGAACGTCCACCAGTATCGATGGCATTTTGTGCAAATTCCTTTGCCACTTGTGTCACAACATTCGCTTTGACACCTGTAATCTTCTCTTGCCAAGCAGGTGTATAGAAAGAAGCCGCATCATCAAAACCTTTTGATTCTAGTTCATGATTAAAACGTTTCACACCGTATTGACTTGCCATTAAATCATAAACTGTTGCAATGTATGTTTCTTCACCGTTCGCTAACGTCACTTTGCGCACTGGAATCACACGCTCAAATACGCCATTGCCTGCGTTATCAAAATATGGGAATTGAATTGTGACATGCTCAAAATCACCCGTTGCAACTGTCATTGCAGGATCAATTTTAGCGCCCGCTTCATTTTCTAATTTTAAGTTCCATTGTTTGCCATCTTCCCAACGTTGGCCCATAGTCCCATTTGGAACTTGAATCGTGTCTGTCAAACAATCTAAAACAACCGGTTTCCATTCACTATTCTCAGACTGACTGCCAAAGTCACTTGAACGGAGGAAACGTCCCGCTTTGTAACCTTTATCATCTTGATCTAATCGAATCATAAACGGCATATCTGTATATTGTTTGGCGTAGTTGATAAACATTTCTGAAGGTTCATCTTCATAGTAAGTTTGTAAAATAACATGCGTCATTGCTTGTGCTAGCGCTGCATCTGTCCCCGGATTAGGAGCCAGCCAGTTATCAGCAAACTTTACATTTTCAGCATAGTCAGGCGCAACAGAAACTACTTTAGCCCCTTTATATCGAACTTCAGTCATAAAGTGTGCATCTGGTGTCCGAGTGAGTGGCACGTTTGAACCCCACATCATAATATAGCTCGCGTTGTACCAGTCGCTCGACTCTGGTACATCTGTCTGTTCACCCCAAATTTGCGGTGATGCTGGAGGTAAATCCGCATACCAGTCATAGAAACTTAACATTTCTCCACCTAATAACGAAATAAAACGTGCACCTGCCGCGTAACTAATCATAGACATCGCTGGAATTGGCGTAAATCCTGCGATTCTGTCAGGCCCATCTTTTTTGATTGTATAAATCAATTGAGCTGAAATAAGTTGCGCCACGTCTTTCCAGTTCGCACGGACATGTCCACCTTTACCACGTGCTGACTTATATAGACGTGCTTTTTTTTCGTCTTCTACAATTGAAGCCCATGCTTTAATTGGATCTTGGTATGTTTCCAACGCTTCTGTCCATAATTCCCATAATTTTCCTCGAACATAAGGATACTTTACACGGAGTGGACTATATTCATACCAGGAGAATGAAGCACCGCGTGGACAACCTCGTGGTTCAAATTCTGGCATATCTGGTCCGCAACTTGGATAGTCAATTTGTTGGTTTTCCCAAGTAATCACACCATTTTTCACAAAGACTTTCCATGAGCATGAACCTGTACAATTCACACCATGCGTTGTACGGACTACTTTGTCATGACTCCATCTTTCTCGATACATTTTTTCCCATTCACGACTTTTGTGTTCTAATACCGACCAATTCCCGTTAAATTTTTCAGTAGGCTTAAAAAAATTCAGTCCAAATCTAGCCATTGTCATCCTCCTCTTACACATAGACTTCAGTCATTACCCATATTGTACATTTATTCACAAGCGTATCCTATTAGGGATTTACCTATTTCATCAAGTGGAATCCCTATGCATTTACATACCTAATACGTGGTTCTAAATCGCTTGCTTAGCAGTTAAACTCTCAACTAAATTTGACTGAATTCAAGAAAAACTTGGTGAAGGTAATTTGGATTTTGAGCGCATGCAAAGTCATATTAATGCGAAGTTTTATCATAAAAAAGAAGCGCTGAGATAATTTTTTATTAAAAATCATCTTAGCGCAACTTAATTAACGAAATGCTAAAATCTCTTATAAATCAACGACCTGTGTAAAAGTCGTATCTTGAATAAGTTGGGTAATTTTTCCAATTTGAGAAGCATGTAAATCTGAATAGTGACGATCATCAACCACGACTTGATGTCCCGCTTCAAAGTAATTAAAAGCGCGCTCTATCGCTTCCATTCGTTCACCTCTAATTAACACTGTTTCGTAGTTTCTTGAGGTGTTCGCGATGACTGTTTGCACATCCCTTACGACCTGCCCCACAATGGTAACACCTGGTCCTAGGCGTTCAGGCAACATTTCAACTTGTTCTACAATTGTATTCACCGTTCCACTTATCACGCGTTGGTTAGGATGGGTGGCATTAAAGACAATCGCTACTGGAAAATCGATTCCCATTTTATTTTTAATATCATGCATTAATCGAGGTAAACGTTTAATCCCCATATAAATGGCTAACGTACCACCATGTTCTAAAGTCGTCATATCAATTTCATTTTCTTCGTTGTTTTTAAAGTGGCCCGTCGTAAAAGTAATATTTGTCGATACATTTCGTTCTGTTAATCCTCTTCCTAGTTGACTCACTGCAGCACTCGCAGCCGTAATCCCCGGAACAATCTCATAATCAATATGGTACGCACGTAACGTTTCGACTTCTTCAGCGACCCGCCCAAATATAGCAGGATCGCCTCCTTTGAGTCGTACAATGGTTTGCGCAGTTTGTGCCTTTTCGACGAGTAACTGATTAATACGCTCTTGCTTAATATATTTCGTATAAGGCGTCTTACCTACGTGAATCCATTCTGTCTCTGGTGAAGACAAATGAAGTAAAAATGGGTGAACTAACTGATCATATAAAATGACATCTGCTTTTTGGAGGCAACGCTCTGCTTTTTTAGTTAGTAAACAGGGATGTCCTGGCCCTGCGCCAATAAGATAGACTTTAGGTTGAGACGCGTTTAAGGCAGACATACGTAAATATCTCCATCTACAATTTCAACAGGATAGGTCGCGACACATCCTTCATCAGGCGCTTGAACTTCACCGGTATTCAAATCAATTTTCTGATCATGTAATGGACAAAAGACATAGTCTCCGCTCACTGTTCCTTCTGATAAAGGACCTTGTTTATGAGGACAAACGTTATGAATAGCTTTAATTTCACCCGCTTCAGTTAGAAACAAGCCTATCTCTAAATCTCCGACAATGACTTTTTTACCAATTAAAGGCTCTAATTCTGAAACTTTAGCAACTTTAACTTTTTCCTTTAACATATGCCTCACACCTTCTCAACTTCAAATATTTTCTGTTTCATTTCATCTTGAACAATCTCATTCCATGGTTCTTTGGAAACGGCCGCTTTTGCTTCCATAATGCGTTCATAGAGTGCTTCTTGTTTTTCAGGATCCAAGACAACCGATTTGACTTGATCAAAGCCTATACGTCTTAACCATGGTGCTGTCCGCTCAGCATAAATCGCCGTTTCACGATAATACTGCATATAAGCGCCACAAAGTTTAATCACTTCATCTTCTGTTTCAACCGTAGTTAAATGTTCAGCGATTTCCACAGTTGTACCACCATTACCCCCTACGTAAATTTGGAAGCCATTTTCAACACCGATTACACCGAAATCTTTGACGCCTGATTCTACACAACTTCTTGGGCATCCAGAGACACCCATTTTAAATTTATGTGGTGTATCAATATATTCGAATGTTTTTTCTAAACGTATACCTAATTTTGTTGTATATTGTGTGCCAAATCGACAGAATTCTTTACCTACACAACTTTTAACAGAACGTGTTTTCTTACCGTATGCAGAAGCTGAGCGCATGTCTAAATCTTCCCATACTTTTGGTAATTCTTCTTTTTTCACACCATATAAACCAATCCGTTGTGAACCTGTCACTTTAACGAGAGGTACATCATATTTTTTTGCTACTTCACCGAGACGAATCAATTGATCTGCATCTGTCACACCGCCACGCATTTGAGGAATCACAGAGAATGTACCATCATTTTGAATATTGGCATGATAGCGTTCATTGGCAAAGCGTGATGCAATTTCATCTTCATGATTTTCCGGATAGACCATGTTTAAATAATAGTTCAGTGCAGGTCGACATTTTGGACAACCGCCTTTATCTTTAAAGTCTAATACATGACGCACTTCTTTTGACGTTTTTAATCCTTTTGCGCGAATTTGTGTCACAATTTGATCTCTTGATAAATCTGTACAGCCACAAATACCAGTTGGTGCACTTGCTTCAAAGTCATCACCAAGTGTATATTCAAGTAATTCTGCAATTTGTCCTTTACACTTACCGCAAGAATTACCGGCCTTTGTCACGCGTGTGACATCGGCAACTGACGTTAAACCTTGTTCTGTAATTGCGTTGACAATTGTACCTTTAGAGACCCCGTTACAACCACAAATTGTCTCATCGTCATCCATTTCTGCCACACTAATAGCGTCAACTTCACCCGCTTTATGCAAGATGGACACTAATGTATAATCATCAATGGTTTCGCCTTTTTTCATCATATTGTAGAAGCGATTACCTTCTTCTGTGTCTCCATAAAGCACTGCGCCGACAATCGCTTTATCTTTAACGAAGACTTTTTTATAAATATTATCGACACCATTAAACGTCTCAATACCATGGACTTCATCGTTTTCAGTAATTTGACCTGCACTAAAAAGATCACAACCCGAAACTTTTAAAGAAGTGAAAGTCGTTGAACCTTGATAGCCTTCAGTTGGACGACCTGTTATATGATCCGCTAAAATTTTGCCTTGTTCATACAATGGGGCAACTAAACCATACACTTTTGAGCGGTGCTCAGCACATTCACCTACCGCATAAATGTTAGGATCACTCGTTTTCATAAAGTCATCGACAATGATACCACGTCCAATTTCTAAGCCTGCTGCACGTGCTTCTTTTGTGACAGGTCGAATGCCGACAGCCATTACAACCATATCGGCATCTAATACACGACCATCAGATAATCGGATGCCTTCTACATTTTTCTCGCCTAAGATTTCTTGCGTATTGGCTTGAAGTTCAAATTTAATACCTTGTTTTTCTAAATCTTTTTTAAGAAGTTCACCAGCTTTGCGATCTAACTGAACCTCCATGAGCCACTCAGCTAAATGAACAACTGTAACATCCATCCCTTGATCAACGAGACCTCTTGCACATTCTAGTCCTAAAAGTCCCCCACCAATGACGATTGCTTTTTGTTTCGTTTTCGCGATCTCTAACATTTTCTCTGTGTCATCAATGGTTCTAAAACCGACAACACCTTCTAAACGTGAACCATCAATCGGTAAAATAAAAGAATCTGAGCCCGTTGCGATAATCATTTGATCATAGCCCACAATTTGACCTTGTTCTGTTTCAACTTGTTGTTTTTCGCGATCAATTTGAACAACCTTATCACCTGTAATAAGCTGAATATGATTTTCTTCATACCATTCATAAGGATTCATTATGGTTTCTTTGACAGTCATTTTATTTTGTAAAATGTTAGATAACATGATTCGGTTATAGTTAGGATACGGTTCTTTACCAATAATTGTGATATCAAAGCGCTCAGGATCTCGCTCTAATATTTCTTCTATTGTACGGACACCTGCCATTCCGTTACCCACCATTAATAATCTTGTTTTACTCATGGAAATCCTCCTCAAGCGTTTCTAAATACGCTTTTATTTTTGCGCCGTATGCTTGTGTGCGTTGAATAGATTGCCCTTCAGAACTCACACTAATTGTCATTTCGTTGTGTACAAAATCGAATGAATTATAAAAATCAGATTGTCGTCGATCTCCAGTGTGGTTCACCCACTGTTCAGGACGCGCATCATCATGCACTTGCTGGTTTACCTTTACATCATTCGTTGCGATGATGATGAGATTGGCATCCGCAATGTCTTTTGAATCATAAGCTTTTTTATCCAAAGTGATATAGGGTGCCCACGTCCTTGTGTAAAATGCCGGATTAAATTCAGGACTGACCACTTTAACCGTCTTTGCTTCATGCATGACCTTTTTAAATTTCCGCCAAGCGATTTTCCCACCACCAATGATGACGACCGTTTTATTAGATAAATTTAACTGTATTGGATACACAGGACACCTCCTCGACATTCAGATAAACGACTTAAGATGATTTCTTTTAATATCGGGTGAAAGTTGATGGCATTTGTAAATTTAACTTCACACGGTAACTGCATCATTCTAATTTGCGCCTTTGTCCGTTGTACTAAAAAACCATCAAATAAGAAAAACGGAACAATACATAAGGTGTCATGTTGTTGTGCAATTTGTAGTAACCGCGTTTTAAAATCTAATGCTCCATAGACCATGCTGGGATAGCAAGTTTCCTGAGCAGTCGAAAGTTGATTGGCAATACGCGTTAAGGCCAAAGCTGGTTCATTGAATCTTTCACTACCGTGAGCAAGAAGCACCACCCCTACATTTTGACCCGATGTTCGTTCCATTGCTTCAATACGATAACGCGCCCACGTCTCCATCTTAGGATGTGTACCGAGTGGCTTCGTTAAATGAAAGACAATATTCGGATATTGAGCTTGCCACTTCTCTAAAGCCACGACTATATCTTCATAATAATGAGACGCTGAGAAAAGTAACAATGGCACAAGATATAAAGTGTCGGCACCTTGACGAATATGCTTTGTAAGCGTCGTATTCAAGTCTTTCGTTTCACTCTCTAAAAACGCAATATCATAATTTAACTTGTCACCTTCAAACAGTTGGTCAACAAATTGAATTAATTTTTGGTTGAGCTCACCTTTTCTCATACCGTGTACAATTAATATGACTTTTTCCATCACTTCACCCCCACACATTTATTGTAGACGAAATCCATTTATTTATGTGATAAAATTCACAGAAAACATAAAAACTAGGGAATCCCCTCCAGCTGAATTTGAGGGAATTCCCTAGTTCAATCATGACTTTATTTCATATACTTTAACAACGTTTGAGTTGCCACTGCAACAACCTATTTGACCATATGATCATTCGTATCTTTAATACGACTTATTCATCTCAACATATCTCATTTATACCTCGTCTTTAAACAAGACGAAACCCGAGATATTATCGCACTTTTTACGAAAATCTCGGGCTTTTTATGAATGATTAAGTTCATTTGACACGCAAATTAAATGTTATCCTAGCACGATATTTAAGACTCACCTTCAAACCATGGTGGCGGTGCTAATAATGAACGATTAAAACGTTCGGGTATTAATACTTTAACCATCATGGCACCTTGATCACCACTAGGTTCTTCAAGCGTAAAAAATGTTTCATAGCCACGTCTTTCATATACATCTTTTAACCAGCTCATTTTACGTGCAGATGTCCCTAGCACAACGGCGGGCGCTTTAAGCGTATCGCGCAATATCGTATTTTCAACATAAGACATCATTTGATGCCCATAGCCTTGCCCACTATAATCAGGATCCGTTGCAAACCACCAAACAAACGGGTATTTCGATACTGGATTTTTAGGCTCCCATGGGAAGCGAATACTTAACGTTGAAATCACTTCTCCATCTTTCTCCAATACATACGCAGCATTGTACTTAATATTCTTTTCGATCATTTCTAAATCGGCATTCACAGACGGCCAGTCGATGCCCACTTCTCTTAATGGCGTAAATGCACGATACATCAGTTGTTGCAATCTCTCAGCATCTTCCAATGTCGCCAACCGAATATTGATTTGAGACATTTTCTCTCCCCTTTTCCCATAAGATTCATAAGTAGATTATCAAATATAAAACAGGATAGAAAAGAATACGCTCCAACCGAAGCGTATTCACCGTGAGTCATTATATGACCATCCAATTAAAAAATGAACGATCTCTGTAACTATAACGCTTTTCAGAATAATCAGAGACCTTATTCTACTCGACGTGAGCCGTTAAGATAAGCGTAAAGCAAGCCGACCATCAAGCCTCCACCAATATAGTTACCAACAAAAGCAAAGACGATATTTTTTAATACACCTAACCATGAAAGACCATCGAAATTATAGAAAATCATACCTACAAATAAACCTGCGTTATATACGACGTGTTCATAAGCCATAAATACGAAAATAATGACGCCAACTGCAATAAAGAAAGCTTTTGATAGACCTTCTTTAAATTGCATAGATACATAAATCCCAATATTAATAAAGAAGTTTGCAAAAATGGCTTTAACGAGTATCGCATGCCACGTTGGTTCAACCGTTTTGGCTGTCACAGTTGCAGTTAATGCGTGCACCATCTCTGGCGTCATTACTTTTGTAAAATACATTAAAATAAATAACACAAAAGCACCTAAAATATTGCCAATAAAGCAGACGATAAACAACCACATGGCTTTTGTGATTGAAATCGTTTGATAGTACATCCCTACTGTCATATACATAAAGTTACTCGTTAATAATTCAGAATGCGTCAAGACGATTAAGACTAAGGCAATGCTGAATGCGATAGCCCCCATTAAGTTGACCACACCGGGTATTGCACCGGCCATTTGTGTTTTAATGGCTAACATAAAGACCGTTACAATCGCTAACAAAAATCCAGACATCATAGATTTAACAATATAACGTGGCATTGCTCGATCAAGCATGACCTCTTTCATCGCTACCGCATGGATAATGTCATTGATTGTATGACGCGACGCATAGGTATCCTCAATTGTTTTTGACGGTTTTTGAATCCCCATTTCAAAGCCTCCATTTTAATTTTTAAGTTGATGTTTTGTTTTAAACTTGCTATTTCCATTTTACATGACGTTCTACAAAGTTGTACATCACCAGCAGTGAATTAAAAAAGGAAAGGGGATAGAAAATAAAATGAGTGATACAAGTTTTACTCTCTATCGCTTCCCTTTCCTTAAAAAACGTGACTGCCACATTCTAGTGACTTTTCAAATCAATTTGATTAGGAATGTTTATGCTTTTTCATTATTTTTAAGCCACTCGCAAATATACCGTAGCCAATCACTGTTTTTGTAAACCACTTAAAGAAACAGTTTGATGAATTGACTTTATCAAGTAAAGCAGGAATTGCTGCACTGATAAAATAAAGACCTAAAACTTTCAAATAACGTTCATTCATGACATCGTCCTCCTATGTAATAGATAATAAGTTCGCTTTAACTTGACGAATCCCCGCCTCTTTTTTATGACTGTCAAACTCCACAAATAGCACCAAAACATATTTTTGATGATACACATCTTCAATATCTACGCGTGCCGCGCCCTTATGTCCATGCGACAGCAAATGTGAAATTTGCACATGCTTTAACATTTCACGATGGTTCCATAAAAATAGTTTAAATTGGGTTAAGTCTTCAAAAATACGTGTTTCATTCAAGACGATTTGTAGCTGCGTGTACGTCATCACACGATCGAGCATGTCAGTATCATAAGTGATGCAGCCAATAATGAAATCGCGCAATTTTTTCATTTTCGGTGCGTTTCCACAGTCTAAATCACATTCAATCTGAACGGGTAATTCTACGTTGTTGGCATCTAAAGCAACGGGCGGTTGAAAGGTGTAGCCAGCGATTTGCATGTCGACTTGTAGTTGCTCTGCTTCCTCTTTATTGAGTTCCATTAAATTCGTGACGGTTTGGAAGGTCACATTCTCTAATATTTTTAAATCTTCAACACCAAACTGTCTTAACTTTCTATATAAATTCATGGTATCAACCCCACTTTGTTTGCCCCATTCTTATTTTATCACTTATTCATAAGTTTTATTTTTAATATTTTGACAATATCAGTAAAAGAAACTGCACCCACAACTCATTTATATTTTATGTTAAGTCATAAAAAAGGTCAGTGAAATCAAATTTTTGATAATCTTACCTTCATGAATACAGTTGCTTATGGGCTGAAGCCTCAACTCAATTTGGCTTAATTGAAATAGAAACGCGCTGAGGCCAAATCAATTCATCGTTATTTTAGTTTATGTCGTGATTAATAAAATGAGGCAAAAGTGACTTGTTTTTAACTATAATAGTAAATGATGACGTATGTAAGCGAAGTATCGATGACGAGACTTATGAGGGAAATCATACAATAAGAAGTTTAATCATAAAAAGGAAGCGCTCAGATGATTTTCTGTAAAATATCATCTGAACGCGATTTATTTTGGAGTTGATGCCCCAACCACCTCATCATAAAGCTAAGGCAACTGCATATCCATTCACCTTTTGTTCAATGTATTGAAAATGTGATTAATTAAAAATTCGACATGCCTCGTTCATTCATATTTCCGTGACAATAAGGTGACTTTATAATAGGCCAAGCCATTGCCAATAAGTCATACTGAATAACACAACGAGCAAGTAGCCAATCACAGTAATCGGAATGCCTGCTTTCAAGAAATCTTTAACCGTAAATGTTTCAGTGCCGTATGCGAGCATACTTTGTGGTGAACTTACAGGCAATAAGAAGCCAAAACTAATCACAAATTGTTGGATAAGTACAAATCCAATCGCATGATCTCCTAAACTTAAAGTTGAAGTTAATGAGATGAATACTGGAATCAATGCTGAAGCTAAACTTGTCGCACTTGCAAATCCAAGATGGATTAGAATATTGAATAAAGAAATTAACGCGATCGTCGCAACGATTGGCATTCCTTTTAAGCCTAACAATCCAAATGTCGCATCACTCAACCACTGCGCGGCATGTGTTTGTAGCAATACATTTCCTAATGAAATTCCTACTCCAAAAACAATAATTGTTCCCCAAGGGATGCGCTGTTCAGCTTCTTTCCAACTCATAACACCAATTTTCGGCGTCAACATCACAGCTAAAGCTAACAGTGTGATTGATGATGAATCGATTGGATGTAATACTTTTTCTGTTGACCATAAAACTAATAATAATACAGAGATTATGATTAAACGCCACTCTTTAGGTTTTACAGGACCGAGTTCAGCGAGTTGTTGTTTGACGAGCTCTGTGCCACCTTCAATTTCATTTTTTTCTGGTGGTACGACTTTGAGCATGACAAAGTAGAGCACAATCGACATGACGATAGACCATGGCGCTGCATATAAAAACCACTCGCCCCATGAGACATCATGACCTAACTGATCATTGATAAAGTTAACTGCCACAATATTTTGTGCTGCTGCAGTTTTAATCCCTACATTCCATATCGAAACAGCTTGAACCGCTGTAATAATTAATAATGCTGCGAGTTTACTTTCTTTTGCAGCACCAAACGCAGCTACCATACCGAGTAAAATTGGCACAACTGCGCCTGCACGTGCAGTTGCAGAAGGTACGAAAAAGGCTAAAATAATCGAAACTAAGATAGCCCCAATGACGATACGCTTCGTTTTATTACCTACAAGAGATAACACTAATAAAGCAAGTCGTTTATGTAAATTTGTAACTTGCATTGCAGTTGCAAGAAACAGTGCGGCAGCAACTAACGCAACTGCACTAGATGAAAAACCGCTGAAGGCTAATTTTAATGCATTTCCTGTACCAAATACATCTGCCCCTTTTAAAACTTGACCACCGACTTTAGGGTTCCCAAGCGACTCAGTTAGATGTTGAACTGGACTAAAGCCAAGAAGTAAAATAATCAAGCCGACAATCATAGTCGCTGATACCGGGTAAGTGACCGCTTCAGTGACCCATAAAATGACTGCAAACGCTAAAATAGCTAACGCACATTTTCCCATCACTGGGAGTTGGTCTGACGTTGGTAATAAGAGCACTATGAAAAGTGCTACAAAACTTAAGATAAACCATAAAGGCTTAAATGTTGTTCCCTCTTTCTTCTTTGAAGATGTTGCCATACATGGCGCCCCCTTTGTTGAGATCTTTAACCTTATTGTAACAAGAAAGCGCTTTAAAAAGATATACGTGTTTTAACATTCACAAAATTTTAAAGATTTTTTACTCACTCACATTTAACTTTTGATCCCCATCGTGAATCCATTGATGCTTACGCATAAAATGATAAATCACATAAGTCACTGCGATAGGTAAAGCAAAGTGGAAAACAGCAATACGTATCCATGTATCTAATTGACTTCCCATCGTATGTATCGTCATAATTTGACCAACAAATCCGCTCGTGCCCATACCTGCACCTGCTGCATTATTAGTCATTGGGAACAATGTTGTCATAACCGGTGCAATAATTGCACTTGCGAGTGTAGGTGGGATAAGAATCAATGGTTTTAATAAAATATTTGGGACTTGCAACATACTCGTTCCAATTCCAATTGAAATCAAGCCACTAATGCCATTATCTTTATAGCCTGTTACAGCAAAGCCAACCATCTGACACACACATCCGATTGTTGCTGCACCTGCCGCCAAACCTGATAAATCAAGCATTAAGGCTAACGCAGCGCTAGAAATCGGCGCAGTCAGACACAAGCCAAAGATGACCGCAACTAAGATTCCCATTAAAAATGGTTGCTGTTCTGTAGAGATAACAATCACTCCCCCAAGGGCACGCATCATTTGATTTAAAACAGGGCCTAAAAACTTTGCCACAACGCCGCCTATCACTAATGTTAAAAATGGAGAGACAATGATATCGATTTTTGTTTTAGATGCATATAATCGACTCACTTCAACAGCGACCAAAGTTGCAAAATAGGCCCCTACTGCACCACCGAAAAACGTATCATAACCGAGCATCCCCACAATAACACTAGCAAAAATGACGAGGGGCTTTGCTTTCAACCCATAGGCAATGGCCGCGCCGATTGCAGCACCAGTTAAACTTTGTGCAACTGTTCCTATCTCGACTAAAAAGCCTAAATGGAGATTAGGAAATAATGTTTGTTTACCTAACGTTTGCATAATTAATCCAATAATTAAGGAGCTGAACAGCCCTAGCGTCATATAACTCAAACCTTCAATAAACCAACGCCTTAATAATTGTTTCACTTTTCTCACACTCTCTTCTTCAGTTTGTTAACATACAATTTTTTTATATTAACATCATACAAAAAAATCGTATTAAATAATAGAAACATCAGCAATGTTTTATCATAAGAGATGATTGGAAAAATAAACGCCATTAAAAAAGAACCGATGCGCGGGGACACATCGGTTCTACACCAACTAAGGCTTAACTTATCTTATCTTTAAAGGAGGTTTAGGATACTTGATTTTTTATCGGGGTGATCAAGTATACATACACTGAGATGAGTGTGAACAGTTTATCTAATGGGAATATTGATTTACTGTTCTATGTACAGTATACCCCTTGATTTTTAGTGACACATCCGCCAAGAGTACGGACTTTTTCTCAGACTCGAGAATGATAATTTTTTACAAACCGAAATGTTTCCTATTTACAAAAGTTTGGAACTTAGATATAATTGCATCCAGATACTTCTCACACATCTCTGATAAGATGAAGTGTCAAAGGTAAATTTGATTGTTCATTTTTCCTCAAGAGTAATCATATAAAACAATTGAATTCATTACCTAACTAAGGTGTCAGTCATTTTCTAACATGAGTCTTCCATAAAAAAACTCATGACTACAATGTTTAGAAGCATGAGCCGTTGATACGGTTTAACTTCTCTTTCCCCAGTATGCAAGCCTCCTATTATGGAGGCTTGTTTTTTATTGGTTTGGACTTCTCATCACTCCCTGTACCACTTATCGAAAGGAACATTTTTTCTTAATGAGTCAGATTAATTTACCTTTTAAACATATCGATTTAGAATAAGACTATGAAAGATTTGTTTTAGAACATTTTAAAAAGTCGTTCATCAATGAATTAACAATATCAAAATATATTACTTTTTATAATGTTGAACTAAAAGGAGGCAATATTATGGGTATTAATGTTAAGGATTATGTTTCTGATCAATATGAACTGTTTATTGGCGGTGAATTTGTAAAGCCGGAATCTGGTGAGTACTTAGATGTCAACAATCCAGCAACAGGAGAAGTTTTAGCAAAAGTCGCTAAAGCCAATGAACAAGACGTCGATAAAGCGGTTAAAGCCGCTCAAGACGCATTTCCAGAATGGAGCCGCAAATCAAAACAAGAACGTTCTAATTTATTACGTCAAATTCATGATAAATTAATGGAGAAAAAAGATCACTTTGCGACAATTGAAACATTGAACACAGGTAAAGCAATTCGTGAGTCTGCAAATATCGACATTCCTTCTGCAGCACGCCATTACCAATATTTCGCAAGTGTAGTGGATACGGATGAAGGATCTCTCAACAATATTGAAGACAATGTTATGAGCATTATTCAACACGAACCAATTGGTGTTGTCGGTGCTGTCGTTGCATGGAACTTCCCAATGCTACTTGCTTCATGGAAATTAGGTCCAGCTTTAGCTGCAGGTAACACAGTCGTTATCCAACCTTCTTCTTCAACACCGTTAAGTTTAATTGAATTAGCTAAAATCTTCCAAGAAGTTTTACCAGCAGGTGTTGTCAATGTCGTAACAGGTAAAGGTTCAGAATCTGGTAATGCCATTTTCAATCATGAAGGTGTCGACAAATTATCATTCACTGGTTCTACTGATGTGGGTTATCAAGTTGCAGAAGCAGGTGCAAAACGTATCGTACCAGCAACACTTGAACTTGGTGGTAAAAGTGCCAATATTATTTTAGATGATGCAAACCTAGATTTAGCTTTAGAAGGCATCCAACTCGGTATCTTATTCAACCAAGGTGAAGTATGTAGTGCAGGTTCTCGTTTACTTGTTCATGAAAAAATTTATGACACACTTGTACCACGACTTGTTGAAGCATTTAAACAAATTAGAGTTGGCGATCCACTTGATAGCGCTACACAAATGGGTTCTCAAACTGGCCAAGCACAAATCGATAAAATTCAAGGTTATATCGACTATGCGAAAGAAAACGATGCCAATATTCTCGTCGGCGGTCACCGTTTAACTGATAATGGATTAGATAAAGGTCATTTCTTTGAACCTACGCTTATCGAAGTAAAGGATAATAAAAATAAATTAGCGCAAGAAGAAATCTTTGGGCCCGTATTAACAATTATTAAAGTGAAAGACGATGAAGAAGCTATTCAAATCGCAAATGACTCTGAATACGGCTTAGCTGGTGGTGTTTTCTCAACAAATATTAACCGTGCATTAAATGTAGCTAAAAATGTCCGTACAGGTCGTGTATGGGTCAATACGTATAACCAAGTTCCTGAAGGTGCGCCATTCGGAGGCTACAAAAAATCAGGTATTGGTCGTGAAACTTATAAAGATGCCATTGCAAACTACCAACAAGTTAAAAATATTTATATAGACATTAGCAACGAAACAAAAGGTCTATACTAAATAACTTGAAACAACTTGTGTGAAAAATAATTTAATGACGCTCTCCTAAAATAAATAGAACGACGGAATCTTGTAGTGCACTTGATTCCGTCGTTTTTAATCGTTATTCACTTTATGTTACATACGCTTTTGCACTCTATTCATTACTATGATTTAAATACTGTAACAAGTCCACTGACACACCTTAATTTTTTATTACACATGCTTGAAATTGTGTTGATTATCACTATCTGGAAGCTCAATCATTTGCAATGCATCTTTGAGTTCTGTGAAGAGATCGTCACCTCTCCATTCTCGCGGATAGCCAAGACAAGAACAAAGATACGTCGTGCCATTTTCGGTGTATCTTTTTCTAAAATGAACATGCCCCATCACACTATACGCCACGTCATAATGTTCATAAACATAATCAAAATCTTGTGTCCCAATAAAAGCGTTGAAAAAATCGAAAATTCGATGCGGTAAAGGGACAACGAATTTTGGATGCGTTACAACATGTGTGACTAAAATAACTTTATGATGTAGATAAGGCTCTAATTGATGGAACACTGATTCTGCAAAACGCTTGGATAGCATCTGATCAGACTGTTCAAAATTCGTATGGACTTTATCTTGCCATGTCGCCCCGTAATGCTTACCTCTTTCCAATTTCTCCAAAGTATATTTGTTACTTGCAAAGTGATAATCATACCAGCCCATATGGCCAACGATAACAAATTGTCCTAATTCAAGCGGTTGATTGATGAGGCACTGGGGATGGGCTGTATATAAAGCTAAAATTTCTTCCGAGGTGATGATTTCATCAGCTTGACGCCAAATATCATGATTGCCTGGAATAAAATATACACCACACGCAACATTTTCGGTCAATTGCTTGATAAATCGCAATGTAGTGCTATAGTGATTGGAAATATCACCCGCAATGATCAACAAGTCTAACTCCTTTTGACGCGTCAATTGCGCTAGCGCTTCAATATAATCTTCCATCCGTAATTGTTGATGGCGATCAAAATGGATATCTGATAAAGTACCGATTTTCATCATGCTTCCCCCTTATAACTATTATCCCAGAATGCCAGTACAAACGTATAATATCTTGCTTTTTTACTGCCTTATCTTCTTATATTCGATATAGACAAAATTAAAAGACCTTTCTAAACGGAACATTTGAAACGTACCAGTTTGAAAGGTCTATGGTTTTATGAGTATATGCTTTTCCATCTATTCTCTTATTCTCTCTCGGTTAGTATTCTCATATTTTAAATATTATGCAGCAACGAGTTGTGCATAATCGTAAAGGCGTTCAGCGTCACGTAAACTAATATCATCTAATGTACGATAGCCAGAGCGGATGTCTGAAATAATACCTTGGCTTACACCAGTATGAATGTAAATTTCGTAACAACTTTGGTTAGAACGAATTAGTTCTAAAATTGCTTTTCTCATTTTTAACACATCCTTTAATTATTGCTTTCCTTTCCCTATTTGTATTATACACCTACTTCAACTTAATTTCATTGTTTTGTGATTGTATTCACATAATTATCATAATTAATCACTCACTACTTATTGCAGTATTTTGATTCAAATTGAGTAATTTTATACGTTTGAAAGTTAATAATATTTAAACTTTTATTAATTCACAAATATGTCATATTAAATCAATTTGATTTATCGCATTAAAACTTTAATGTGAAATACTTAGATAAATTTTAGTATTATGAACAATTAAACACTACATTCATTTTCACAATCTATATAAATATATAATTAATTATGTTAACAACATGAAATATTGCATTTTTAGTATAATGTAAGGGCTTGCACAGCATCTGAAATGCCTTTATGATGAGGGTGTTTTGATAGCTATCCAAAACTTAAAAAGCAAATTAAGAGAGAAGGAAAAGTTATGGATTTTATTTTAGGAATTGGAACACTATTAGTCGTCTTATTGGCGATGACATTATTCTTAAAATTTGCACCAAACGGTAAAGTCAGCTTACAAGCCTTATCGGGTGCAGCATGTGCATCTTTTTTACCTGAGGCGTTTTTGAAATATGCCATTGGTGGCGTATTGCACTCGGAATACTTTATCAAATTAGGGGAAATTGCGGGTAGCTTAAGCGGGGTTGCAGTAGGTATTCTGACTTGCTTAAAGTTTGGTATCAACCCAGTTTTTGCCGTATTAACCGGATTGGTGTTATTTGATTTTAAACTTTTACCTGCATTTATCGCAGCTTATATTGTCGGTTTTGGAATTAAAGTTATAGAAAAATATGTTCCTGAAGGTTTAGATTTGATTGTCGTTATTTTAGTCTCCCCTGCTTTAGCCTATGGGGTTGCATCTCTTGTTTCACCAAGTGTGATTGCTGTTCTTAAACAAATTGGTTCTGCGGTAACTGCTGTTGGTGATAATAACCCTTATGCGCTTGCACTTGTTATAGGTGCGATTGTACCTGTTGTAGGTATGACACCGCTCAGTTCGATGGTTTTCACAAGTTTACTTGGTTTAACAGGTATTCCAATGGCAATCGGTGCCCTAGGATGTATGGGTAGCTCGTTTGCAAACTTTGTACTATTTAAAAAATTAAAAATTGGTAACTCCGGTAAAGCTTTTGCAGTAGCCATTGAACCGCTCACACAAATTGATATCATTGCAAAATATCCCATTCAGCTATATGGTACGAACGCAATCGTAGGCATGGTCAACGGCTTATTTATCACTTACATGGGTATCGTCGTTAACCAACCAGGTATGGCAACACCGATTGCAGGTCCGATTGTTGCTCTAGGCTTTAATGATGCATTGCGTACAGCCATTACGATCGTTGTTGTCGCAATCATTAGCATCCTTTTAAGTTATATTATCAGTACATTTATTAGCAAAAAACGACTTACATTCAATGTGCATACACCTCAATTAAAACAACAAACTAGTTAAGGAGTGGAACGCATTATGGCTCGTACAAAAGATTACCAAAGTGCATTCGATATTATTGGTCCAGTAATGATGGGCCCTTCAAGTTCACATACAGCAGGCGCCGTTAAAATCGGAAAAGCTGCACGCGCGATTCTAGGTGATACACCTGAAAAAATTAAAGTGCATTATTATGAATCTTTCGCAGAAACACACCGTGGGCATGGAACTGATTTAGCTATCATCGGAGGCTTACTTGATTTCAATACATCTGACCCACGTATTAAGTCCTCTACAAAAATCGCTAAAGAACAAGGCATCGATTTTGAATTTATTGAAGAACCTGGAACCAGTCTAGGCGAACATCCGAATTGCGCATTGATTCAATTAGATCATGGCTCGCGTCACGTCGAATTAAATGGAATTTCTATTGGTGGTGGCGCATTTAAAGTGAAAAGTATCCACGTCAATCAAATGTGTATTCTCATGTCACACACACCGAATATTCTCGTTATTGATGGCGAATGTACGATTTCTGAAGTGAATCATTTAATTAATCAACTTGTTGAAAAAGAAGTAGATATTAATGAAGAGATTAAAACGATGAACGAAGGTCGTTGTCTTCTAGCACTACATTTAAATAAGCCCATTGATGAAGCATTGTTAACTTCATTAAAAACGGCTTATCCTTGCTTAAACTTCTCATATATACAATAAAATGGAGGGATTTCTATGTTTGATACTATGGAAGAATTAATCACGTATGCTGAGCAACACGACACAACTTTTGCAGAAATTATGATTGCGCAGGAGATGTCTACACGCGGCATGTCTAGAGAAGAAGTCCTTGATATGATGCAACAAAACTTAGATACAATGCGGGACGCTGTTGAAAAAGGAACAACAGGTAAAGGCGTTAAAAGTGTTACAGGCTATACTGGACAAGATGCCATTAAAGTTCATGAATATAATCAAAATCATCAAGCATTATCAGGTTACGATATGATGACAGCTGTTAAAGGTGCGATTGCTACAAATGAAGTCAATGCAGCAATGGGTATTATTTGTGCGACCCCTACAGCAGGTTCTTCAGGAACAATACCGGGTGTGCTCTTCAAATTAGAAGCTTCTCATGAGTTAAGCAATGAACAAATGCTCCAATTTCTATTTGCTGCCTCGATGTGCGGTATGATTATTGCAAACAATGCCTCGGTAGCTGGGGCTACAGGGGGATGCCAAGCTGAAGTTGGTACAGCTTCAGCCATTGCTGCAGCTGCTGCAGTCGAAACGTTTAGGGGCACACCTCAACAAGCAGGTCATGCAATTGCTATCAGCCTAAGTAACTTATTAGGTCTCGTTTGTGATCCGGTTGCTGGCTTAGTTGAAATCCCTTGTGTTATGCGTAATGCGATTGGTTCGGGCAACGGACTTATTTCTGCAGATTTAGCATTAGCGGGCGTTGAAAGCCGTATCCCTGTTGATGAAGTTATAATGGCAATGGATAAAGTAGGACGAAATTTACCTGCTTCATTGCGTGAAACTGGTATCGGTGGTCTTGCTGGAACTCCGACTGGGCAAGCAATCAAAGAAAAAATCTTTGGACATGCACAGAAAAAAGAAATATTCTCGTAAATTATTGACGTGTTGCGCTATCATTCAAAAATGAATCGCAATTCAGACTTAAAATTAAAAAAAGAGCTCTAAGGTGCTTTTTAATAAAAAACGTCTTAGAGCTTTTTTCATATCCTCTTCTTCGGAGGCAATGGTCTTTCATTTCTCGCTGTTTTTAAGGATACTATCTGTTATCGATTATAAATTTCAATAAATCATCTTTAAATAAAAATCCACCACTGACTTTTGGATCGTCTCCGTAAGTACTACTATTAATTCCTATTACCTGTTGGTGATTGTTGAATAAAGGGGAACCAGAACCACCAGGAGATGTTAATATATTCGCTTTATAAATGTGATTACTACCAAAAGCAAAGTCCAAAATCTTTCCGTCTGAACCCCACATAATATTACGATCTCCTAAACTTGGATAACCTGCAATATGTAAATTATTTTCGGATGTTTCAAGCCACTTTTTATCTATAAAACCGGCATCTATAATAGCAGCCTGTTGGACAACTTCTCCAACATTTTTAGCCCCATTTTTAGGTACAACTGTTAAAATGGCAACATCATCGTCTTTATGAGGTGCAAATTTAACATCCGTCACACTATATTCTCCAAGGATTTTTGGGCCTTTGTTGTATTTATTATAAGCTAACTTAAAGACACCACTATCTTTACCTTTAAAGTTAATACCAACATGGCTGTTCGTAGCTACTGTGTTATTACCAATTACAAATCCTGTACCAGAACGTCCATTATTAAAATCAATTCTACCCACAATATGATATGGGGCATTTTGTGAATCTTTAATAGGATAGATTTCACTATTTACTACTGCTGTAAAACCACTATGCGAGAAAATAACGGGAACCATGGCTAAAAGAAGGGCGACAAGCATACAAACTTTTCCATTCGAGCACTTCCTTTTGTATTTTTTAGTATAGTATAATATTTTTTATAATTATTAATAAACAACTTTTAAGTAATTTATTAATTATGTGAGCGCTTTGGGTTTGTATGTAATATCAAATAAAAGAAAGCAACTATCACTAACCAAGTCAGATAGCTCAAACTGCGCGATAAGAAAAAGGCAGGACCGCGAAATCAATAAGATTTCGTCGTCTTGCCTAAGTATAGAAATAATAATTAAAGCAATGGGACTTCATCCCCTACTAAGTCTTCACTTACTTACGTATCGCACGATGAGTCACTTGTTCTCGTTCTTCACACTCTTGCGCCGCGTTACGTCGCTCATGATGTGCGGTATCACGTTTCGACCTCAATTGAAATGCAATGAAGTGATAAATAAAGAATAGAATTAAACTTAATGAAAGTGATTGTAATAATAAATACTGCCAAGTTCCTGCCACAAAATATGTTTCTTTAATTGTTGTCGTAATAACCATCGCGAAAAATAGAATGACTAGCTTTTTAAGCACTTTCATCACTCCCTTTGTTTATACATTAAATCCTAATAAAACAAGCCATAGTTATATGCATAGAAGTATTGATTAAAATGACTTGCTCAGTCTATAAACTGAAAACTATTTTTAAATCATTTTCTTTATTGTATCGTGTTTTAATCCATATGTGAAATGACTTTAAGAAAAGTTTTGTATGTGTTTAATCGTTAACTACTTGATTGATTTAAACAATATTCGATATTTCCATTGCATTCTATTAGCGATTAGATTTTGGATTCAGTGCATCTTTGAGCCCTTCACCGATAAAGTTGATACATAAAATGGTTGTTGTAATGATAATTGCGGGTGGCATCCATATCCATGGTTTGCTCCTTAAAATATCTCCTTCTTGTGCATCTGTCAACATATTCCCCCATGTTGGGACACTTTTACTAATACCGAATCCAAGGAAACTCAGTCCCGCTTCAGCTACAATTTGTACCGCAAATACGAGTGTCGCTTGAACTATAATCACACTTAGAATATTCGGTAGTAGATGTTTAAGCAATATTTTATAAACCGGAGTCCCGATGGATTTAGCCGCTAAAAAGTATTCATTTTCTTTTTCTTGTAGTACTTTACCACGAACGATTCGGGCAACCCCTACCCACGACAAAGCGATTAATACGGCACCTAAAACAATAGCAGAGCCATATTGATTTTCGATTTTTCCGCTAAATGTCGCATTTAACACAACAGCGAATGGAATAAATGGGAAAAGCATCACAAATTCTGTAAAACGCATTAATAATGTATCTACCCATCCACCATAGTAACCTGATATCATCCCTATAATGATCCCTAAAGTCATTAAACCAATGGACGTCAGCAATCCAAACATCAATGAAACACGTCCAGAATAGAGCAAGCGACTTAAGATATCTCTTCCCCCTGAATCTGTGCCTAACCAATGTTCTGGTGACATATCACCTTTGATTAAAACTAAATTTTGCTCGTTAGGATCATAAGGTGCAAGTAATGGCGCTAAAAATGAAATCACAACAATAAGACCTAATATAATAGATGCAATGATTGCAGGTTTATTTTTTAGAAATTTTTTACGCGCGATGGCTAATGGTGATTTACTTTTTGCTTTTTGTTTCTTATCCATACTTTCTCCCCCTAATTACTCTTAATTCTCGGATCTACAATGCTATATGTGATATCCGATATTAAATTTGCAAGCAATCCTAAAAACGAAAAGAATAATAGTAGCGCCATCATTAACGGATAATCTTTACCACTGATTGCATCAATGAGTAGCTTACCAATACCAGGATAAGAGAAAATGGTTTCTGTAATGACAGCACCGCCGAAGACAGATAAAACATCTGCACCAAAAAACGTTACGATGGGTATAATAGAATTTCTCAAAATATGCTTATTATATATTTTAGATTCTGATAAACCTTTCGCACGTGCTGTTCGAATATAATCTTTACGGGAATTTTCGATAATATCGTTTCTTAAAAATTGTACATAGCTAGCTGTAGATAGCAATCCTAAAACGGTACCCGGTAGAATAGCGTGATAAATTTTACTGATATAATAAGGCATCGTCCCTGGTTCTAGACCAATCTCTACCGAACCAGAAAATGGAAAAAGGCCTAATTGAAAGGCAAAAATGTAAATAGCAAATACACCTGCAACAAATGAAGGGATAGCCAGCATTAAATAATTTAAAAATTGAATACTATAATCATATAAACTATAGGGTTTGCGTCCTGACAAAATCCCTAAAGGAAAAGCAATCAAATATGTAATCACGAGACTGATTACGCCAAGTAAAATCGTATTCGGCATTCTTTCTTTAACTAAGTCGATTACTGGACGTTTGTAGCGAATGGAATCTCCTAAATCTCCGTGTAATACACGTTCTCCCCACTTGAGATATTGAACCGGAATCGGTTCATTTAAACCTAGCTTTTCACGTTCCTCTTCATAATATTTTGCACCCGCTTTTGGATCTATGTTACCTGAAAACGCATCCCCGGGCTGTAACTTAGCAATTGTAAAAATGACAATGGACATAAGCAGTAGCATCGGTATCATAAGTAAAATTCTTCTTATAATTAAAGTTGTCATTTTGTCATCCCTCCATCATTTAATAAGATACATGCCGCATAATGATCTTTACTCACTTCTACAGACGGTGGCTTTATCTCAGCACATCTCGGTTCTGCAACCGGGCATCTAGTATGGAATGGGCACCCTTTTGGTGGATGACTGGGTGAAGGTAAATCTCCTTCTAATATGATACGTTTCTTACGTGCTTTTGGATTAATTTCTGGAATCGCTGAGATGAGAGACTGTGTATAAGGATGTGACGGATTTTGATATATTTGTTCAGCCGGACCTTGCTCTAAAATATGACCTAAATACATCACACAAATATAATCACTGACATGTTTTACGACACTTAAATCATGGGCAATAAAAAGATAACTGAGACCAAATTCTTCTTGTAATTCGTCCATGATGTTCAATACTTGTGATTGGACTGACACATCCAAGGCACTGACCGGTTCATCTGCAATAATCAGATTAGGTTTGAGCGCAAGTGCACGTGCAATGCCTACACGCTGACGTTGTCCTCCTGAAAACTCATGCGCATATTTATAATAATCAGCTTCATTCAAGCCCACACGTCTAAGAAGGCTTTTCACTTCACCCTCTATATCCTTTTGCTTTTTCTTATAGTAATTCCTGATTGGTTCTCCAACAATATCGCCTACCATTTGCATTGGGTTTAGCGAGGCATATGGATCTTGAAACACCATTTGAAAACCTTTGCGCGCTTCTCTTAGCGCTTTCCCCTTAAGCTTTGTTAAATCTTGACCACAAAATAGAATCTCACCAGCATCCGCCTTTTGTAAACATAAAATCGTTCGACCTGCAGATGATTTACCGCAACCTGATTCTCCAACCAAGCCTACCGTCTGTCCTTTTTTTATAGAAAATGAAATGTCATCGACAGCTTTCACTTCCCCCACTTTTCGTTGAAACACACCCCCCTTAATTGGATAATACTGTTTGAGATTTTTTACTTCTAAAATATTTTCATTCACCATGATCATTCCCCCTCTTGAATTGCGCCTCATCTTCATATAAGTGACAAAAAACTTGATGTTCTTCTGCAATCGAAATGGCTTTGACATTTTTTTCTAAGCAAATAGGCATCGCATTCGGACACCTATTCGCAAAACGGCAACCCACTTGAGGGAGTTCTGTTAAACTCGGTACACTACCTTGAATCGTTTCTAATTTATCTTGTTGGACATCCAATCGAGGTATGGCTTTTAAAAGTAACTTGGTATAAGGATGTTTCGGATGGGTAAATATTTCTTCAACAGTTGCCGTCTCAACAATTTTACCTGCATACATTACAGCAACACGGTCGCAAATTTCTGATATCACTCCTAAATCATGTGAAATAAAAATGATCCCCATTTGTGTATCTTGCTGAATGCGTTTAAGAAGTTCTAATATTTGCGCTTGAACCGTCACATCTAGCGCTGTTGTAGGCTCGTCAGCAATTAATAATTGAGGCGCGCATGAAACGGCCATTGCAATCATGATCCGTTGTCGCATCCCCCCCTGATAATTGATGTGGATACTCGTCGACGACCTTGTCTGGACGCGGAATCCCTACATCTTTCAATAATTGAATGGCTTTTGACTTCGCTTCTTTTTTTGAAAGTTTTAAATGTAGCATCAGCATTTCCATAAGTTGGCTTCCAATGGTAAAAACTGGATTTAAAGACGTCATCGGCTCTTGGAAAATCATCGCAACTTCTTTACCCCGAACACGATTGAATTGTTCGGCTTGAAGATTATCGATACGTTGGTCTTTGTACATCACTTCTCCAGATGCAATCGTTGCGATTTTTTCAGGCAACAATTTTAAAATGGATAAACTTAATACCGATTTTCCAGAACCGGATTCTCCTACAATGCCTAATATTTCACCTTTTTTTACTTCCAAATCGATATTTGATATTGCGTTATGTCGTTGCCCTTCTATGTAAAATGCTGTTGATAAACCTTTAACTTCTAACAAATTGCCATTATTCATTTTTCCACCCCTCTATGCGCGTATAAAACGTCTTAAAATTAAAAATAATATATGCCCAATTTTTTGATGATAACAATCGTATTTTTATATTAAGAAAAGGACAGGGTTGTTATACATCAACCCCATCCCTTTTAAATCATCATCTTAACAGTTGACTCTTATTTTTTATCTTCAACTGCCCATTGGTAAATAGGGTTCGATCCCTTCAATGATACTTCAAAGTTTTTCACTCTGTTATTCACAACTGTCACATCTTTTAATTCAACGATTGGAATAACAGGTACATCTTCAGCCATAATTTTTTGCCATTCTAGATATTTTTCTTTACGCTTTTTATTACTATCTCCAACGACTTTTGAATCTACCGCTTCACTTAACAGCTTATCCGCTTTTGGATTGTTATAGCGTGATTCATTCCATAACGCTGTTGATTTATATAAGTCTGATGGATCTGGATCCGCACCTTGTTGCCATGTTCGGAAGTAAACTTCCATATCTTTTGAAGTATTTTCTAAATCTGTTGCATACTTACCAAACTCTTCCATTTCAACTTTCGTTTTAAGTCCTACCTTTTCCCAATAACCTTTAATCGCTGCTGAACGCGGTTCAAATGTAGGGTTAGAGCCGGCATAATGTTTTAAGTTAACTACAAATGGCTTGCCATCTGGATCTTCACGCCAGCCGTCACCATCTTTATCCTTATAACCTGCGTCATCTAATAATTTTTTCGCTTTCTTAACGTTGTGATCGTATTCGTGTACATCACCTTTTTTAGCACCACTCCAATGTGCTGATGGAATGAGACCATTTAATGGTTTACCATATCCATAATAAAATGCGTCAATCCATTCTTTACGATTAATCGCGTACGCCATCGCTTGACGCAATTGTTTATTTTGATATTTCGATCTTTCTTTTCCAATTTTCCGACTTTTCTTGTCATAATCATTTAAAACAAAACCAATAATTGCATATGATGTTGACGGTGCTTCTAACAACTTCAAGTTATCTGAACCACTGTCTTTAATTTCTTTGGCAATAGGAGGCGTAATTGAAGCCATATCAATATCCCCTTTTTCAAGTGCTTGTGTCATAGATGTCTGTTCTACAACACGTAAATTGATCTTGTCGATTTTCGGTTCACCTTGCCAGTAATCTTTATTTTTAACTAACTCTACTGACTCCCCATCAACAATATTTTTAACTTTAAATGGTCCAATACCAATTGGATGTTTACGCACAGCATCAGATTTCGCCATATCCTTCACTGGAATATCTTTAAAGATTTTTTCACTGATTGGTGCAGATGTCCATAACTCTAACAAGTTGTTCGCTTTATGTGCTTTGAACGTAACTTCTGCAGTATAATCGTCAATCCTTTTAATACCACTGATGTTTTGCGCTTGGCCTTTATGCTTTTCCTCTGCCCCTTTAATAACGTCTACACCGCTATATCTTGGTCCATCATAATCAGGATCTGCAATCGTTTCTAAAGTGAAAATCCAGTCATTAATTGTGAGCGGATTACCGTCTTGCCACTTAATCCCTTTTTTCAATTTGAATGTATACGTTAGATCATCATCTTTATGCTTTTCCCATGACAAAATTTTAGGTTTAATTTGTAAATTGTCATCCAATTCAATCAATGAATCATTAAAATAGTCAATAACACCTGAATCACCTGTAGAACTTGAAAAAATAGATTGGAAGTTTCCTTCTGGCGGTTCAGCAATCCCCACATTCAAAGTTCCTCCCTTAGCATCACTTTTTTCAGTTTTGCTACTATCATTTTTAGCAGTATCTCCACTTTTTCCACAAGCTGACAAAACTAAAACTACACTCAATGCTAAAAACAATACATAACGATAAGCCTTTTTCATTGGCGTTCCCCCTTAAATATAATCATTGAATTATCTTTTCTTTACTATTATTGTATTTTTCTGAATTTTTTGTCAATATGTATTTTTATAATTTGTATTCTTTTATTATTTATAATAATGTACACAAATTTTAACATTTGAAACAAATATAAATTTATAAAGAGTAGATCATTTATATAAAAATAGAATAATAACATCTCAACATCAAAAGACATTACTGTTCTAAAAGCTGAATGCTTTGTATATTTATAAAGTAGACGGGTAATGCTATTTTAACTGTAAAATAGTCATTTATATTGTAGATAACGCATCAACAATTGGCACATCCCCTGTTAAAATTTGAAATTCTTTACCGTGATATTTGGTTTGAGCAGCCACTTCATATAAAACCGCAGCAACATCCTCTCGTGGAATTTTTCGATCATTCGGTTGATCAAAATATTGCGCAGCACGGATTTCCCCTGTACCCGAATCATTTGTTAACGCACCTGGATATAGTCGCTGTTAGTGCACTTCGTCTTAAATAGTCATCGTCATAATGTTTTGCGATAGTATAAGGTTTTAAATCTCCACTCGCATCAAACGCTTCACGTCGAGAGTCGTAGGTTGAAACCATTATAAAGTTTTCCACTTTCGCCGCTTCGCTTGTTTTAATCGCTTTGACAGCACCATCTAAATCAACAATGATTGTTTTTCTGCCCCTGTACGCCCTCCAGAACCGACTGAAAAAATGACTTGACTATAATCTTGAAACAACTATGTTAACGATTCGATAGATTCTTTTTCAATATTAATATAAACGGTGGCAATACCTTTTGTTTCTAACGCTTATTTTTGTGCATGGTCACGTACACTCGTTGTAAAACCCGTGTCGTTGGATTGGAATATTCTCACTAAATGTTGACCTACACCGCCATTGGCACCTAAAAGTAACGTCTTTATCATAAAGTTTCCTCCTCTATCTAATCATCTCACGTTTCATGATAGTACAATTCATACACACGCCTTTGATTCTGCTCATTAAATAGTGCTTACAATCTATCACATCTTCTCTCAAACAATTAAGTTAGCATGTGCAACATGAAAGCAAATAATAAAATCAAAGCTAGTGGAAAAACAATAAAATAGCATCCACTTGTTTTTATTCCTAATATCATGCGCCCTATTTAAAAAGTATTCCATAATCAATGTAAAAAAGATAACTACAATATACATAAGAAAGAATAATTTAATATTTAGAGAAAATAGTTAAAAAAGAAAAAGAGGCTAAAGTAAAATAATATTGGTTTACAAAACGTGTCAATTAAATTCCTTCCTTCATCTCACTGAAACGAATAGGAGCTTTTATACATCCTATCGTTAATGCCCTTCCCTTTTTAATCATTAAAAAAAACCGCACACGTGAGGGGCGTGTACGGTTCGAAACATTATTTAAGGGTTATTATGATTCTAAAAGAGTGAATAGATCCATGTCTTATTGTTTTACCTAGCCGATAGGTGTTAAGGGGGTTACACCTTTAAAGTCAACGTATTGGTATGCTTTTTCAACTTCTTCATCTGTCGGGGGCTCGACATCATTAAGTTCATAAGGAACACCAAGTGCTTCCCATTTATGCACACCAAGCTGATGATAAGGTAAAATCTCAAACTTCTCGACGTTACCAAGTTTATTTATAAATGCGCCGAGTGCTACAAGGTCTTCGGGGGTATCAGTAAGACCTGGCACAAGCACATGTCTAATCCATATCGGTTGACCTTTATCAGCTAAATATTGAATATAATTTAATATATGAGTATTGGGTTTTCCAGTTAATCTTTTGTGCGTTTCATTGTTAATATGTTTTATGTCAACCATCAACAAGTCTGTATACTCGAGTAGTTGATCAAAATGTTTTTTAAACGCTTCAGTATCGTTTGCACAGCCTAAAGATGTGTCAATACAAGTGTGAATGCCGTGCGCATGAAGCTTTTTAAAGAGCTCCGTTATAAATGGCATCTGTAGAAGCGGTTCTCCACCACTAACTGTAACGCCGCCTCCAGATGCTTCAAAATATGGGAGGTACGGTGTGATTTCAGCCACAAGTTCATCTGGTGATGCTGATCGCGACGGCTCATTAATCTTCCATGTGTCTGGATTATGGCAGTATAAGCATCTCAATAAGCAACCTTGTGTAAAGATGATATAGCGTAGACCTGGTCCATCTACTGTTCCTAAACTTTCAATTGAATGAATGTGTCCTCTAATCATTGTACTCCCCCATTTTACCTTCTCTTAAAATCTGTCACTCCGACTGTGACACCTATTGCTTTGCCGTTACATTGTTTCGTGGAATGTACGAGATATAACGTCTAATTGTTGTTCGCGTGTTAATTTAATAAAGTTTACAGCATATCCAGATACACGAACCGTTAATTGTGGATATTCTTCTGGGTGTTCCATCGCATCAATCAATGTTTCACGGTTAAATACGTTGATGTTTAAGTGGTGACCATGTTGTAAAGCATAACCATCAAGGATACTTACAAGGTTTTGTTCTTGTGTGTATTCTTCTTTACCTAATGATTTTGGAACGATACTAAATGTATTAGAAATACCGTCTTTACAGCAGTCATAAGGTAATTTAGCTACTGATGATAATGATGCTAATGCACCGTTTGAATCACGGCCGTGCATTGGGTTTGCACCTGGTGCGAATGGTTCGCCAGCTTTACGTCCATCTGGTGTATTACCTGTTTTCTTACCATAAACAACGTTTGAAGTAATTGTTAATACACTCATTGTATGTTCTGAATCACGGTAAGTGTGATGTTTGCGTAATTTTCTCATAAAGCTTTCTACAAGTTGTACCGCAATATCATCTACACGTGGATCGTTGTTACCGTATTTAGGGAATTCGCCTTTAGTTTCAAAGTCAACTACTAAGCCATTTTCATCGCGTACTGGGCGAACTTCTGCATATTTAATTGCTGATAATGAGTCAGCTGCAACTGATAAACCTGCAATACCTGTTGCCATTGTACGGTGTACATCTGTATCGTGAAGTGCCATTTCAATACGTTCATAACTATATTTATCATGCATGTAGTGGATGACATTCAATGAGTTAATGTACACGCCTGCAAGCCATTCCATCATTTCATCAAATTGACGATAAACTTCATCATAGTCTAAAACTTCTGTTTCGATTGGCGCAAAGTTTGGTGCAACTTGAGCACCTGATTTTTCATCTTTACCACCATTAATCGCATATAATAATGTTTTAGCTAAGTTTGCACGTGCACCGAAGAATTGCATTTGTTTACCAATACGCATTGCAGATACACAACATGCAATACCATAGTCATCGCCGTAACTTTCACGCATCAAGTCATCATTTTCATATTGAATTGAACTTGTTTTGATACTCATTTTTGTACAGTAACGTTTGAAGTTTTCAGGTAAACGAGTTGACCAAAGTACAGTTAAGTTTGGTTCTGGTGCTGGTCCTAAGTTATCTAATGAATGTAAGAAACGGAATGAGTTTTTAGTTACCATATGGCGACCATCAATGCCAACACCACCAATAGATTCTGTTACCCAAGTTGGGTCACCAGAGAATAATGCGTTGTAATCAGGTGTACGCGCAAATTTTACAAGACGTAATTTCATGATAAAGTGGTCGATAATTTCTTGTACTTCTTTTTCAGTAATTGTACCTGCTTCTAAGTCACGTTCAGCATAAATATCAAGGAAAGTTGAAGTACGACCTAAACTCATTGCTGCACCGTTTTGTTCTTTAATTGCTGCAAGATAAGCCATGTATAACCATTGAACAGCTTCTTTAAAGTTTTCAGCTGGACGACTTAAGTCGAAACCGTAACGTTCACCGAGTTGTTTTAATTCTTGTAAAGAACGATATTGTTCTGATACTTCTTCTCTTAAACGGATGACATCTTCAGTCATTGTTGATGATAATTCATTGAAGTCTCTTTGTTTTTCTTCCATTAAGAAATCAATACCATATAATGCGACACGACGATAGTCACCAATAATACGACCGCGTCCATATGCATCTGGTAAACCTGTGATAATACCTGCTTTACGACACGCTAACATTTCTTTTGAGTAAGCATCGAATACACCTTGGTTATGTGTTTTACGATATTCTGTGAAAATATGTTCTGTTTCTTTATCTAATTCATAACCATAAGCTTCACAAGCAGCTTTTGCCATTCTGATACCACCAAATGGTTGCATTGAACGTTTGAATGGCTTGTCAGTTTGAACACCAACAATTTGTTCTAACGATTTGTCTAAATAACCTGCATCGTGCGATAAAATTGTTGATGGTAATTTTGTATCCATATCCCAAATGCCGCCACGGTCACGTTCTTCTTTAGATAAAGCCATCACTTGATCCCATAATTTTTCAGTTGCTTCAGTAGGTCCTTCTAAGAAACTATCGTCACCTTGATAACCTGTGAAGTTCAATTGGATAAATTCACGCACATCTACATTGCGAGTCCAACGTCCAGTTTTAAATCCTTCCCAAGCATTGCTTCGAGTATTCGTATCTTTAATCATGGTTACATACCTCCAATTAGGTTTTGTTCATCATTTCACAATCAGTATAACAGGACTTGTGGATGAAATCACTTTAAATTGTAAGCGTTTTAAAATATGTCATATTTTGGATTTATTTTGTATAAATTTTCGTCACAATTCTAGTCTTATATTTTTAATTTTTTAAGCATACAACTATGCTGTGAAAAACATGCTTATGGGCCTCAAGTCTCAACTCAATTTGCCTTCATTGAAGCAGAAGCGAAGTCACACAATACGAAGTTTTATCATAAAAAAGAGAGCACTCAGACGATTTTCTATTTAAAATCATCTGAGTGCTATTTATTTTGGGATTGATGTCCCTCTTTTATATTTACAGATCATGCGTAAGACATGTCACCTTATATGATTGTAAATTCAATTTTTAAAAGTGTATGTACAAACACGTGTGGACAAAGTCATGCTGCTTATAAAGTATTTTAATTTTAAAGCTCGACTTGTTATTTTTCAGTCGCTGTAAATTTGTATATCTCAGAAGTGTAGAGTTTAAACACTTTAGAAAGCAATAAATTGACTATAAAGCCTACAACAAGTGGGATAATAAAAAATACAAAAATCACAATCATCAGCGATGTTATATGATTACCTTCCATTAATTCTAATGCTTTAATCGGGCCCACAAGTCCAACAATTCCAAACCCAGCCGTTTCTTTTGTTCCAGTTATACCGAGCAGTGCGCCTACAGCTCCTGTAATCGCAGCAGTAATACCCACTGGTAAAAAGATGATAGGGTAGCGAATCGTATTAGGAATCATCATCTTCATGCCCCCTAATAAGATCGCAATGGGCACACCAATTTTATTGACACGTAAAGTACCAATAAACAGCACGATTGCTGTTGTGGCTACCCCAATAGCAGCTGAACCCGCAGCTAATCCAGAAATTCCTATCGCTAGACCGACTGCAATCGTAGAAATCGGTGAAATGATAATAAATGAAAATAAAACCGCAATCAATACGCCCATTAAAACTGGCTGTAAAGTCGTAAAAGTATTCACCAAACTTCCGATTGCTAATGTAATTTTACTGACATAAGGTAAGGTTAAAACGCCGATAAGACCCGGTACACCTCCGACTAAAATAGGCAATAAAATTACATTTAGGCTTCCTAAGCGATCACCAATCCATAATACAAGTAGAACCGCAATTGAAGCGGTAATCATCGTATTAATTAAATCTCCAATTCCTACGATTTGCCACCCGGCTTCAGTCACTTTAGCTGCACCAGAACCTACAAAAGATGCCGCTCCTACTAAAGCTGTACTCATAGGGTCAAGTTTGAATTGTAATGCAATAAGTACACCGACCATAACAGGTAAAGCAAACTGTATGCCTAGTACGACAAATTGTAATGTGCTAAATATATCTGCATATTGGCTTAAATACTTAAATAATCCACCTAATACAGCATTAGGAATCAGTCCTGCAATTATTGAAATCGCTAAACCATTCAACACCTTATACATAAATTGTTTAAAGTTCATTCTTTTCTCTGTTGCTTCCATTTTATCTACCACCTGAAATGAGTTAATGAGATGTATTACATGGCTAAGTTGTGAAATGGACAGTAATATTAAGGATTATGCCATCTGATTGGAGACATAAGTGTACGTCATCATGTACTATATGATACACCACTGGTTTCAGACACATTTCCTTTTTTTAACATTCACCTTTTTTTAGCTGCATTTGAATACTCTTGTAGCGTACCGTAACCTTTTTTATTTTTCAATATAATTTTTAGAATTTTCTTATTATTAAAGCACTAAACACGGTTAATATGCTTTTGAACAAAAAATATTAAAACGCCTTTCGAAGTCTTCATTATACAATGTCCACTTTGAAAGGCGCCTATTATGCTGTTATATATTTAAAACTGTATGAACTTAGCTAGATAAGCATCAAATTTTCGATTTCTACACACATCTTAAACATCTCGTCGACTGTGGTTATTATCCCTCAATCAGCTCAAAGGTTAGGGTGTGCGACCAAAAATTAATGTTTCAGGCTGTTTAAACATTTCAATGGGTACGTGTATCACGCAATTGATTGTTAGGCTTGGATGAGTATTTACTGTGCACACGCATCATTGTATTGATTCTTGATTCAGCTAAATGCTCCGCCGCTTGTAATGGTAAAACATGCGTTTCTTTCGCAATTGTAAATATTTTATCCATTTGATCATAGACAGCTTTCACTTTTTTCTCAGCCCGCTCACGATGATAGCCATTCAGTTCATCAGCCACATTAATGACGCCGCCACTATTCACAACAAAATCCGGTGCATAAATAATGCCGCGTTTTTCTAACATTTGACCATGACGATTTTCTTCTAAGAGCTGATTATTGGCGCTACCACAAACCATTTTAGCTTTTAATGAAGGAATCGTTTCATCGTTCAACACGCCACCTAAGGCACATGGTGCAAAAATATCTGCATCGACACTATAAATTTCATCAATGCCGACTGCTTGCGCATCAAATGCTTCAACTGCATTCTGAACCGCTTCTTCGTTAATATCAGTGACGATCAAATGTGCTCCTTCATCATGCAAATATTGGCACATATGAAAAGCAACATTGCCCACACCTTGGACGGCAACTGTTTTTCCTTTTAATGAGTCTGACCCGAAGGCTTCTTTCGCAGTTCGCTTCATTGCGTAATAAACCCCCAATGCGGTCATCGGGCTTGGATTGCCGCCTGAACCATAAGATTCACTAATTCCACAGACATGTGGTGTTTCTAGGTGAATCATATCCATATCTTCAACCGTTGTACCTACATCTTCGGCAGTGATATAACGTCCATCTAAGCTATGAATATAGCGACCTAACGCACGAAAGAACGCTTCGGACTTATCTTTTTTAGGGTCACCAATGACAACTGTTTTTGCGCCACCTAGATTTAAACCAGCTGCTGCATTTTTGTAGGTCATCCCTTTTGCAAGTCTCATCACATCAATGATTGCTTCTTCTTCCGTTTCATAGTTCCAAAAACGACATCCCCCTAACGCAGGACCTAAAGTCGTATCATGAATACAAATAATCGCCTTCAATCCTGTCGTTTCATCATGACAAAAAACTAATTGCTCGTAATCAGCTTGTGCCATTTTTTCAAAAATCATTGCCATTCCTCCTCTGTTATTTCATTTCCCGTGGATGAAAACGTGAGTCATGGACACAGTCGAAATGTGTCTTCCCCTTTTAGAATGCAATATCACTCGCACTTTCTAACCCGTTCTTTCACTCAAACAACAGACTTCAATTGAAGACATATAAGTTGTCGAATGTAAGCGTTTCCAACCTTTGAATATCATAACATAAGTCGGTCGTTTTTTCATAGCTGACTACTTATTTAACTAGGAAAATAATTTTAAATTTAAGCATGCTTTGCAGAATCTAACCTTTTTTCTACAAGACGTAAAAGCACATCAATACCTACAGCGATTAAAGCAATAGGAATTGCGCCTGCTAAAATAAAAGTTGTACCATCTGTCGCGTTTGTCCCTCTGATAACGACATCTCCTAATGTCGGTGCACCGATAAATGAACCCACAGCGACCACACCTACTGCGACAACCAGCGCAATTCGTACCCCACCAATGATGACTGATAATGCCAGTGGGAGTTCGATCATTCTGAGCACTTGATTTTGTGTCATGCCCATACCTTTCCCTGCATCTTTAATATTGCTATCGACACCCGTAATGCCTGTGTACGTATTTTTAATAATCGGTAACAGTGCATAGAGAAATACAGCGACAACAACGGTCGTTGTTCCGAGTCCCATTTGTAACATCAAAATAGCGAGCATCGCAATAACTGGAACTGTCTGTATGACATTCGCTACCGTAATAACAAACCAAGCCATTTTGTTGTAACGTGATAATAAAATACCTAAAGGAATACCGATAAGAGAAGCGAATAATACGCCATACACAGACATTAATAAATGATTCAAAAATAATGCCCATAAGTAGCCAATATTATTTTGATAGTATTGGAATAACTGTTCGATTAAGTTTCCTGACATTGTTTGACCTCCTATTTATTCATTATCTTCCGCTTATTTCTCAACTTTTAACCCTTTAGGTATCGTCCATCTTTCAACTAACGCTAACAACATATCAGCAATCAAAGCGAGCGCTGTTACTAAAATTGCCGCTACAATAATCATATTGGCATTATATAAATTCAATCCATTAAAAATAAAATCACCCAAACCGCCAGCGCCTACGTAACTAGCTAGCGTCGCCCAACTAATGACATAAACGCTTGATAAACGAATACCCCCCATAATCAATGGGAGCGCTAGAGGAAGTTCAACACTCTTCATGAGTTGAAAACGTGTCATCCCCATACTTAAACCGGCTTGCTTAATATTCTCGTCAATATTTTGAACACCTAACACGGTATTACTTAAAATAGGTAAAAGAACATATAAAAATAATGCAATAATTGCTGGTGTTTTCCCTACACCAAAAATAGGAATCATCAATGCTAAAATTGCTAATGTCGGGATAGTTTGTAAAACACCGGCTACTGTAAGGACTACATTGGCAACTTTCCGTGTTTTCGCCAATACAATACCAAGAGGTACTGCAATAATAATGGCGATAAATAACGCCATTAACGATATATAAAAATGCTCAATGGTTTTATTAAGGAGTTCACCGCTATATTCATGTAAGAATTGAATCATTAGATCCCATCTCCTATATTGTTTTCAATATTGACTTGCTCCGCTTCAGCATCTTCACCCCATATAGAGTCATAAACAATATCGACTAAATTGGCACGTGTAATCAAACCGACGAGTCGGCCATCATCATCAACGACCGGAATGTTACGCACGTTTCGTTTTAAAATCGTTCGCACAGAATCTTGTAGCTTACTGTCTACATGTACATGGTAGACGTCACGTTGCATCACATCAATTAACTCTGCATGCTTCCGTAATCCTTCGTTTATATCCTCTATGTCTAAATAACCTAATAATTTATTTTGCTTGTTCACAATGAATATCGTATCAATTCGTTTTTCTCTCATAAGGGAGACCGTATGATTGAGCGAATCATCTGCATTAACGGTAATAGGTTTAATCATCGCATCTTGTACTGTACGTATATTCGGTCTTTCTTGTATCAAACGGTGATCACCAATAAACGTTTTTACAAAATCATTTGCTGGATGACGTAAAATATTATCTGGCGTATCATACTGTACGACTTCCCCTTCCGACATAATACAAATGCGATCTGCCAATTTTATCGCTTCGTCCATATCGTGTGTTACAAAAATAAAAGTTTTGCCAAGCTTTTTCTGTAATGATTTGACCAAATCTTGCAGTGTATCTCGTGTGATAGGATCAAGCGCACCAAAAGGCTCATCCATTAAAATAATGTCTTGTTCCGCTGCTAAAGCCCTAATAACGCCAATACGTTGCTGTTGTCCTCCAGATAATTGTGCAGGATACTGATCTAAATAAGACTCAGGTAAATCCACTAATTTGATGAGCTCTTTAGCTTTTTGCGTTTTCTTTTCTTCTGACCATTTTAATAACTTGGGTACTAAAACAATATTCTCTTTGATTGTCATATGTGGCATAAGTCCAATTTGTTGTATAACATAGCCAATACTTCGGCGTAATTCTACCGGGTTCATCTTACGGACATCTTGATCCCCAATTAAAATTTTGCCACTTGTGGCCTCAATCATACGATTAATCATTCGCAATGCTGTCGTTTTTCCGCTTCCACTTGTCCCTATAAACGCTACAAATGAGCCTTCTTCAATATCAAGACTTAAATTATCCACGGCTTTCTTTCCACCTGGATAGATTTTAGTTAAATTCTGAATACGCAACATATACTTCTCTCCTCTAGATTCGATGCTTCGATGGCATACTGTAATAGGTGTCTCATTAACAGCCACATGCTGAATGATAACGATATTCCCTGTTTAACTGTTTTTACGATTTTTTCAAATTCAACTCTATTACTATTTTAACATAATTAATGAACTATTAATTGAAAAAGCATGAATAATTACACTTAGTCAATTTACGATATAAACTTATCCACTTTCTGAACTAAATAAAGTAAAATCCCTAATGTTCATTTTTTCACAAAGACTTTAAACTAGACTTATAAGATTTAAACAGAAAGGATGAATGATGATGATACAAACACAAGAAAAGGTCGCAGATATTGTAACGCAATACCCTAAAACAGCAGATGTTTTCCGTAAATATGGCATCGATTTTTGCTGTGGTGGACAAGTTTCTATCTTGGAAGCAGTTGAACAACATCCACGTATCGATGTAAACGTATTACTCAGTGAGTTAGAGCAAGCAAGTCAAATTCAAGGTGAAGGTATAGATACACGTTATTTAGATGTGCCCTCGTTGATTCAGTACATCCAATCACGTTATCACGACACTTTAAGAGCAGAATTCAAACAACTCTCTCCTTATGTAACAAAGCTGGCAAAGGTACATGGTCCTCAAAACCCTCATTTAATTCAATTAAAGTCGGTCTATGATACTTTTAAAGGCGAGATGTTAGCGCATATTGAGGAAGAAGAACAAATTGCTTTTCCAAAATTAGTTGCCGCGTATCAAGGAGAACAAATTGAAGACCTCGAGGCAACAATAGATTCGCTGACAAGTGAACATCTGAATGCAGGACAATTATTACAAGAGATGCGTCAACTAACAGATGACTTTGAAATTCCAAGTTCAGCCTGTGGGACTTGGCGCTTAGTTTATCAACGTATTGAAGACTTAGAAAAAGAAACACATGCACATGTCCACTTAGAAAATCATGTGCTATTTCCTAAAGTAGAACAATTACTTTAATTTTAGGTCACCACTTCTATTTAACAATAAGATAATGAGAGGGCAGTTTGCATCAATTGATTGTCAACTGCCCTCTCATTGGTTTAATTCCATTTTATAATTGAGATATTTACACAGACCTATCCGTTTGATGCCAATCTGTTCAATCCAATGAAATATCATCTAATCATAGAGATTATTGACGATGGATCATAGAGAACTTAGCCATATTGCGGGCCCATTCGGTCAAATCATCAGGCCCTCTTTTTAAAGCAGATTCTACTGACCTCGGACCTGTAGACAAACTAAATACAGCATCGATACCATGCATTTCAACCGCTTCATATCCTTCCCCTAATACACCGGCTACCGCAATAACAGGTTTATGATATTTTTTCGCAGCTTTTGCGACACCAATCGGTGTTTTACCATATATCGTTTGCCCATCAATAGCACCTTCTCCAGTAATGACTAAATCAGTATTTAAAGCATAATGATAAAAATGTGTCGCATCTAAAACGATATCAATCCCTCGGCGTAATTCCACATTTAAGAAAGCACATAACCCAGCACCTAAACCACCGGCTGCCCCGGCACCAGGTATGTTTTTGACCCTTTTATTGAGCATCTTTTCAATGACAGTGTTCCATTGTGTCAAAGCAGATTCTAGAATAACCTGATCTTCTGCGGTTGCCCCTTTTTGTTGGCTATATATCGCCGTTGCACCACGATAACCTAATAGTGGATTATCTACGTCACATGCCACTTCAAAAAGAATATTATCAAAACGTGGATCTTGTCCTTCTCTGTCAATACGAGCAAGATGTTGCAACGCTTCACCACCAAACGGCAAATCGTTTCCTTGTGCATCATATAAACGAACACCTAGTGCTTGTAGCAAACCCGCACCGCCATCGTTTGTTGCACTTCCACCTATACCTAATATAATATGAGAGACACCTTGATCTAATGCATGACGTAAAAGCTCACCTGTCCCATAGGTTGTCGAGATTAAAGGATTACGCTGTGCTTTTGGAACCAGATCTAAACCAGACGCAGCTGCCATTTCTATCACTGCAGTTCGTCCTTCATCGGCAATACTATAAGTCGCTTCCACTGGACTGCCTAATGGCCCAGTGACTGTAGTTGTCACAAACTTTCCACCTAACGCATCGTGTAAGGATTGTGTTGTACCCTCGCCACCATCTGCCATTGGAATTTTTTTAAACGTGTCATGTTCTCCAGTCACTGACCGCCACCCTTTTTCTATGGCATGCGCTGCTTCCATTGCAGTCATGCTTTCTTTAAATGAATCCGGTGCAATTAAAATACGCATTTTTATCCTCTCCCGTTCACCCTCATTTGTTAGATTCATTTTACACCGTCCAAGCTTTAAAACAAAATGATGTATAACTAAAAAAGTGACCTAAATCTCTGAACATCTCTGTTAGAAATCTAAGCCACTTTTTCATCTCGTACATTTATTCATTTAAAACAGATTGCGATGATTAAGCTACTTGTTCTGCAACATATATTTTACGCGTTAACCATTGACCTGTATTTTCATCATAATCATCACAAGTAATTAACGTCAATTGATCTTTTTTCTTTTTCATTTCGTCTAAAACTTCGACTTGCTCTGGTTTGACATCTTTAATTGAAGTGATTTTATAGCGACGCGTTTCATCTCCAATCTTAAAAGTCACTTTTGCGCCTTTTTTAGCCTTATGCAAGTTTGTGAATTGATAATTCAACGTATAATCCGTATGACCTGCAATGGAAATATTTTGCTGATCTAATGACTCATCGCCTTCTGCAAAACTTACACCTCGGTTGAGTTGCTCAGGTGTTGCTGGTCCCGGGTAAACAGGTTCTTTAATGTCTACTGATGGAATTTCAAGAACGCCAACAATTTTTGATGGGTCTTTCGGAACTTGAGGTGTTTTCTTCTTTTCAGAAGCTGGTGCTTTTTTTTGCTCTGCCTGATACTGCTCAATCTTCTTTTCATTATCTTGCTTCGTAAAATAGGCATCGATTTTCGGCTTAAATACAAGATAAATACCACCGATAATCAGCGCAATACCTATCAGCGGAAATAACCATCGTGTCAATTTTTGCATCATTTAACCTCTTTTACAAATAATTTATGTCATTTTATTATATACTTTTACGCTCAAATTGAAAACAAAACAGAACAGATAAAAGAAGCGCCATAATGCTGAACATACCCTGTCACACCTATTCTTATTTAGGTTTGAGTCCATTGAATCTTAATGACAGTCTTTGTATTATCCATCCACTTGATCTTTAATTAATGGTTCATCAGGTTTCACAAAAAACCAAAGGGCAATAGCAATGATTACAAGTAAGGTCATCGAACGTAATATCGTTACCCAGCCTAAATAGTCCGCTAAAAATCCTGCTAATAACGGCCCTAACATCGCGCCGATGTTGCCCCATAAGTTCATCCAACCAGAAACTGTACCAGAAAAGTTACGCCCTAAATCCGTAGCTGAAACCCAGCTCATTACCATCGATAAGCCGACCCCACTTAGACAAAGTGACATCCAAAAGATATTGCCCACAAGCGTCGCAGATGAAATTGCAAAATTTAAAGAAACACCGAATACAATAAAGCCAAATATAGCAATTAAAGCACGTGCTGTAAAACGCGACTTGCCTGAGCTCAAAATTTTGTCAGAAATCGTACCACCTAGCATAATTAAAATAAACATACAGAACCAAGGAATACCTGCAATCTTACTCATCGTCATAGCGTCAATTTTAAACTGCTCAATTAAATATGTCGGTAACCAAATTAAAAATAAAGTAATGACAAATTGAACAATAAAATATTGTGCAGCAATAGCATAAAAACTAAAACGAGAAAAGAACATTCCCCATGGTGCAGATGATTTTTCAGTTTTCATAATATCTCGATTTTGTAGTATATATTGCTTTTCTGCTTCATTAACCATTTGATGATGTTCTGGTAAATCTTTTGCAATAATGCCCCATAAAATTGCAATCACGAAACCAACTGCCCCAAAGATGTAAAAAACAGCTTGCCAACCAAATGCATTATAGATGGTTACAGTTATAAATGGCGCTAATACCGGTCCAAAATATGATCCTGCTAACAACGCACTAGACGCACGCCCTTTTTCATTTTTACCAAACCAAAACGTATTGAAGACAGCGTTAGATGGAAACATTGGTGCTTCACCTACACCAAATAAAAATCGAATAAAAAATAAAAAGCCATGTTGTTTGACAATGCCCGTGAAAATTGTGAAAGCACTCCACCATACAAGTGCAATCGTTAACATTTTTTTCGGCCCGTATTTTTCAGCCAAAAATCCCGCTGGCACTTGCATTAACGCATAGCCAAGTGAGAAAAATGATGCAAGTAATGCAAACTGCCCTTTCGTTAAATCTAAATCTTTCATCATAGGACCTGCAATATAAGAAATGTTCGACCGGTCCATATAGGCAATGATACCGACTAGAAAGAAAATCCCTGCAAACATCCAACGTATATTTGTTTTCTTTTGACTCATAATTTTTGCCCCGCTTTCATAAAGATGCACGTCTGTCGTTTAAAATAGGTTGATATGCATCCTTCGACAAAGATGAACAGTCTTCAAAAGTAAGCACGCATCCCACTCATTCTTCCCGACATCTTTTGTCATAATAGAATTGATCTATGAATAGAATAATGCTCATGATAGATATTAATCCCTTCATATTACTATCTGAATATAGCATGTTAAGAAATCGGTTACAACATATTTTTCAGATTTTTCGATTTATTCAGAATATGGTTTGTAATAAAAAAGCGCAAGTGCCCGTTGTCATAGATGTAAGACTTCAAACACTTGCTTTTTCGAAATTTAGTTTTCTTCTATTTTACGATGACGATGTCTTTGTCCATGTAAAATACTATATAATAAAATACATATCAACATTAATATACCGGTACCTAAATACATCGTACGGTAACCGATAGATGGCACAATGATACCGATTAATGCCGGGCCAAAGCCAATACCGATATCCAATCCGATATAGAAAGTTGATGTCGCTAAGCCAACTTTATCTGGATCTGACATTTTCACTGCGACTACGTTACCTACAGCTGTCATACTTCCATATCCGATACCGACTAAAGCGCCAGAAACTAACAAACCCCATCCCGCATGCGCTGAAGCTAAAAGCAAGAGTCCTAAGCCAAAAAGTAACAAAGCAGGATACGCAATCCAGTTTTCATGATATTCATCTAAAATGTGGCCGACGATAGGTCGCGTCAAAATAGAAGTGATGGCATAACAAATAAAGTAATAACTTGCGACTTCAGTCAAATGGATTTGCTCTGCATATAATTGTAAAAATGATAAAACAGAGGCATAGCCTAAACCACAAATCAGTACAACAAATGCAATAGGAAGCGCGGGTAACGAGATGAACTGAGAAATATGGATTTTATGATGGACTTCATGTTTAGGCTCAATTTCAACTTTGACTTTCAAGAATAACGCGATGACAAATGCAGCTATCGCAATCACAAGACAAAATGTAAAAAGAACAAATGTTGGATAGAAATGCGCTAAATAGAGTCCTAAAAAGGGCCCTACTGCTGCACCTATCACTAGACTGAGACTAAACAAACTAATAGCTACACCGCGACGTTCCGGTGGTGAAATGAGCGGAACAATTGTCCCCGTTGCTGTCGTGGCAACCGCAAGCGCAAGACCATTTAAAAATCGAGTGATTAATAAAAGGGTCAAGCTCCCTTCAATAAAATAAAGACCTTGTGTCAAAATGAAAGAAATGAGACCCACGATTAATATTTTTTGTGGACCAATCTCATGAATATAGCGTCCTACGACAAACCGTCCAATGAGTGCACCTACAATGAATATCCCTGACACAAGTCCTGCCATACCTGCAGTCACATGGTATTGTTTGATCGAATACTGTGCGATTACCACAATGAGTAAATACATTGTTAAATAAACAAGAAAATTGACTACAAAATTTAATATATAATTTTTAAGAAATTGACTCCCCTTATCCGCAGTCATTCAAAATCCCCCTTCTAAAATGGTAAGCTAGGCTAACTAATAACCTGACTATTATATCGTTTTCGATGAGTTAAATCAACCTCTTGAAATGACTAAAAGCCCTATCAAAGTGCAAACTCAGTCAATTTGTGTGCTTTCTACGACTTGTTTAATGCCTTCTCAAAAATAATAAGGCATTTAGTTTAAACACTTTATCTTACATTCAGTTCATACATGAAGTATAGTCCTCACCTTCAAACAAGTCCGTTTAACTTCACAAAAGAATATGGTTTAATAGAATTGAAAACGCTTAAAATAAAATAATTGTGTCATTCATTAAGGATTGGGGCGATTGGACTAGAAAGCATTGATCCGGTCATGTTTTAAAAGCGATGATAAAGGACGCTTCACCTCGTCATTTTTAATCCAATGGCTTCATCCCCATGTATACATACGATGAATATTAAAGGAGTCAATACTATGTTATCTGATACAGAAAAAGAGCTAAAAAAGCAATATCTCGATTTGCTTGCTGAGAAATATGATTCTGAAGAAAAAGTAGCCACCGAGATTATCAGTCTCGAATCTATTTTAGAGCTTCCAAAAGGCACTGAGCATTTTGTCAGTGATTTACACGGTGAATTTCACGCCTTTCAACACGTATTACGAAACGGGTCTGGTAACGTACAAGCGAAGGTTCACGATATTTTTGACAATCGACTTGATCAAAAAACGATGAACGAATTGATTGCACTTGTTTATTATCCAGAAGAAAAGATAAAGCGAATTAGAGGCCAGTTTAACAGTAAAGCAGAACGTTATGAATGGTATGAAAAAACAATTCAACGCTTATTAGAAGTCATAACTTATACATCTTCAAAGTATACACGCTCTAAATTACGAAAAGCTTTGTCACCAGAGTATGTTTTTATTATTGAAGAGCTTTTATATAAAAGTAATAAATACAATAACAAAAAAGATTATTACGAAACGATTATTCGCCAAATCATTAAGTTAAACCAAGCCGAAAAGCTTATTATGAGTTTGGCCAATACCATTCAACGACTCGTGGTGGACCATTTACATGTAGTTGGTGATATTTATGACCGGGGACCTCATCCAGATAAAATCATTGATACGTTAATCGATTATCATTCCGTTGATATTCAATGGGGAAATCATGATGTTTTGTGGATGGGCGCCTATTCGGGGTCAAAAGTATGTTTAGCAAACCTTTTACGAATTTGTGCCCGTTATGATAATTTGGACATCATTGAAGATGCATATGGCATTAACTTGAGACCTTTATTGACGTTAGCTGAAAAATATTATGATGATAATCCCGCATTTCGTCCTAAAAAGCATCCTGAAAAGACACCGTCAGAATCTGAAAGACTACAAATCACTAAAATTCATCAAGCTATTACTATGATTCAATTTAAATTAGAGGCTCCAATTATTAAACGCCGTCCAGAATTCGAAATGGAGTCAAGATTACTATTGGATCGTGTTAATTATCAAGATAGAACAGTTGAAATAGAAGGTGTCGTATACCCTGTTGAAAATACATGTTTTAGAACCGTCGATCCAAGACAACCAAGTGCACTTCTTGAGGAAGAAAAAGAAGTGATTGATAAACTGTTAATCTCTTTCCAAGAATCTGAAAAATTGCGTCGTCATATTGACTTTCTAATGAAAAAAGGTAACCTTTATTTGCGTTATAATGGCAATCTTTTAATTCACGGTTGTATTCCTATTGACGAACAAGGTGAAATGGAAGGTATGGTCATTAATGGGCAATATGAATCAGGTCGCGCATTAGTGGATGAATTTGAAAAGCATGTTCATTATGCATATGAACAAAAAGACGAACACGATGACCTTTCTACCGATTTAGTTTGGTATTTATGGACAGGTAAATATTCTTCACTTTTTGGAAAGCGTGCAATGACAACATTTGAACGTTATTTCATTCAAGATAAAAAAACGCATAAAGAAAAGAAAAACCCATATTATCATTTGCGTGAAGATGAAGCTGTCGTCAAAAAAATGTTAAAAGAGTTTGATTTAGATCCAGAGCAAGGCCGAATTATTAATGGCCATACACCTGTAAAAGAACGTGATGGTGAGACACCTATCAAGGCCAATGGTAAAATGCTCGTCATCGATGGCGGCTTTTCAAAAGCCTATCAATCGACAACAGGAATTGCTGGTTATACTTTACTCTACAATTCATTTGGCATGCAGTTGGTGGCGCATCAGCAATTCAACTCAAAAGAAAATATGTTGGAAACTGGTGAAGATGAGTTATCAATACGACGTGTCGTGGATGAAGAGTTAGAACGTAAGCTTATTCGCGATACTAACAAAGGTGTAGAATTGCAGAAAGAAATCGACATGTTGAAAGCGCTCATGAACTATCGTTACATGAAAAAATCAACACATCGTTAATTAAATATATCGACTACGCATGCATAGACATTGATAATACAATCTTGATTTGAAATGTCTTTGGTTGGTTTTCATTGTTGGCAATTTTATCAGTTATCATACAAGTATGTGGGGCGAGACATCATTATGTCTTGCCCCTATTTTATTGCAAATAAAAGTGGTAATGTTCAAAAGAAAGGTGTAAAATTTGAGAGTGCGCATTGAAGTGGTTCAAAATGAAGTATGAAAACATGATGGATATCATATCAATTACAACCTTATTACGTAGGCAAGTTCGAAGTGGGTGTCGGTCGATTGTCAGCCCAAAATGCCTGCTATAGCATTTTTGTATAAAGACAGGATCCAGTTCTTTCCTCATTATCAAATAACTTTGACTAAACAACCAAATTGTTTCATTACTTCAAAGTGCTGTCTATATAAAACCAAAAATAATAACTATTTGATCTCAGAAATTTTTCATATGATAGATTGGAAATTCAAATCATATGACTAGAGCAAAATCGAACTTTTACACTATTTTACTTTTTAAATCGTGATGTATTATAATGTTGAAAGCGTTTACTTATGAAATGCGAATTATTGGAGGGAGAAATTTTGATTGATATTCTACAAAAACTCAATGCAATATTGTGGGGGGCACCGAGTTTAATTTTATTAACAGGGACAGGGTTATTTTTAACCCTCTTACTTAAAGGGATGCAATTTACAAAATTATTGCATGCATTTAAACTGGCATTCGTTCCAAATGAAAGTGATAAAGACAATGAAGGCGATATCAGTAACTTTAAAGCTTTAATGACATCACTCGCTGGAATGATAGGAAATGGGAATATCGCCGGTGTAGCAACTGCCGTCACTTTAGGTGGTCCCGGTGCCGTATTTTGGATGTGGGTTGTGGGCTTGCTGGGCATGACAACAAAATATGCGGAAGCTTTACTCGCAATGAAATACCGCGTTCAAAATGATAAAGGGGAATTTTCAAGTGGTCCGATGTATTACATAGAAAAGGGTCTTGGTCATCGCTTTAAATTTTTAGCGGTCGCTTTCGCTATATTCGGTGCGTTTGCAGCACTGGGTATTGGTAATAGCGTGCAATCAAATACGATTGCCGACGTCATGAAAAATAGCTTTAACGTGAGCGGCTTTGTGACCGGCATTGTTTTAGTGATACTCATCTCATTAATTATTTTTGGTGGTTTAAAGCGCATTAGCAATGTGGCAGGCTTTTTTGTTCCAATGATGGCCATTTTTTATATTGGCGCAGCCATCATCATTTTAATTCTCAATTACAATCAAATATTGCCATCATTTGGTTTAATTTTTCAATATGCATTTACACCCGTCTCCGCTGCAGGTGGCTTTTCAGGTATTTTAGTCATGCAAGCCGTTCAAAATGGGGTTTCTAAAGGGATTTTCTCCAACGAAGCAGGTTTGGGTACAGTCGCTTTAATCTCAGGAAATGCTAAAGCTGAAAAACCAGCCATTCAAGCGCTAGTCGCAATGACAGGAACTTTTATTGTAACGATTGTCGTTTGTACAATGACAGCACTCGTCCTTCTCGTTACAGGATTTTGGGATCCAACAGGTGGTGTACTTTCTGGTGTGCATCATGATGCAAGTTTAGAAGCCGGTGCACTTACAAGTAAAGCTTTTGGCGCAAGTTTAGGTTCGATGGGGGAATACGTTGTATCGCTATCGGTCATCTTTTTCGGCTTTTCAACGATTATTGCTTGGTTCGTCTATGGGGCAAAATGTTTTGAATATCTGTTCGGCGTAAAATATGTCATGTTTTATGGCATCATTTATGTCATCGCAACATTCATCGGTACAGTAGCTAACTTAAGAACTGTTTGGATGTTTGCAGATACAGCGAATGCTTTAATGATGATTCCAAACTTAATTGGTATTTTATTCTTATACAAAGTGATTAAAGAAGAAACAGATCTTTACTTTAAGCCGTCTGTACGTCAATATTCATAAAATAATACAAGTAGCTGGGATAGAAAGTCCAATAAATAGCGCTAAGATGATTTTTAATAGAAAATTATCTCAGCGCTATCTTTTTATGATAAAAACTTCGTATTGTATGACTTTGCTTTCCAAGGGGGCATCCTCTATACAAGCACATTCATAAAGTTAAGGTTATCAAAAATTTATGTCTCGAACTCTTCTTTTTATAGATATATTTGCGATTGGAAATGTGTCCCTTTCATACTTTCGTTTGATCCTACTTGAGAAGGGTATGGGTAAATTGAGGTGAAAAATCAATGAAACAAAAAGTTATTAATCAAATGAAACAAGTATTTGAAAAATCTCGTATCGGAGTTCTTTCTACTGCAGTTAACAATCAACCTAATAGTCGTTATATGATTTTTTATAATGACGACTTAGATTTATATACAAAAACAAGCCGTTCTTCTCAAAAAATTGAAGAATTAAAACAAAATCCAAAAGCACACGTATTACTCGGTTATGAAGAAGGATCTGGTCATCCTTATGTCGAAATCGATGGTACAATTGATATTATTACGAATTCAAAAGAAATAGATTGGTTATGGCAAGAACAAGATAAAACATTTTTTGATTCAAAAAATGATCCAGATTTAGTCGTTATCCGTGTCATCCCATCACATATCAAACTGCTAAACAGTGAAGATTTAGATACACCTTTCGAAATTGACGTCAGTGCCCTTTAATTCATTCGTGCAAATTAATGAGAGTGTGCTGATGAATCTGTCAGTTTTTGAATCATTAACCTATTCGGGAGCGGTTGAGGAAATGCTTTTATTTTCCGATTGTTCCCATTGTTATACTTTTGTTTATATAAAATGTCTTATCCTTATATAAAGTTGTATTCCACACAAAAGGCAGTATACAGAACTGCATGGCATCACATGCTTCTGTATACTGCCTTTGTACATTACGCGCCGTTAAGCTGTAATTGATACATCTTGTAATAAATGCCTTCTTGCGCAATTAAGGATTCATGTGTTCCTCTTTCTACAATTTCCCCTTTATTTAACACTAAAATTTGATCGGCATCTTGAATCGTCGATAAACGGTGCGCGATGGCAATCGTTGTTCGTCCAGTCCTCATACGATTGAGTGACTGTTGAATCGCTTCTTCCGTTTCCGAGTCAATATTCGCCGTCGCTTCATCAAGAATAAGCACTTTAGGTTGGATAGCCATCGTTCTTGCGAAAGCAATTAATTGACGTTGACCGCTTGAGAAAGCACTCCCCTTCTCAATCACTTCGTGGGCGTACCCATTTTTCAATTGACGAATAAATTCATCTGCGTGTACAAATTGAGCTGCTGCTTCTATTTCTTCTTGTGTCATCGTCGGATGATATAACTTAATATTAGAAGCGACCGTTCCATAAAACATAAATGGATCTTGCAACACAAGTCCGATATTACGTTTTAATTGTGCCGGCGGAAAATCCTTAATAGATTGCCCGTCAATTAAAATTTCACCACGGTTAAATTCATAAAAGCGCATAAATAAATTAATGATAGAACTTTTACCGGAACCTGTATGCCCTACTAGAGCTACTGTTTGGCCAGGCTCCACTGTGAATGAAATATTTTTAAGTACATCATGTTGACCATCATAACTAAATGAAACATCTTTAAATTCAATTTTTCCTTCTTTAATTTCACCTTGACTTTGCACATTTTGTAACGGCGCTAAAGTGGGATCGTCCATCATTTTGAAAACACGACTAGCTGAAACAATGGCTTGTTGGAAAATATTTAAATTTTGACTCACTTGGTTGACAGGTTCAAAGAAACGTTGCATATATTGAATAAATGCATACACTACCCCTGCTGTGACAGTTGTTGAAAAACTTAAAATACCGAAATACGCTAATATCACAACGATTGCAAATGTTGATAACATCGTAATCGCAGGTCGTAATAATAGACCGTCTAAACGTATTGTCTTAATTGAATATTGATAATGTGATGCATTAATAGCTTCGAATTCATTTCGTAAACGTCGCTCTTGATTAAACACTTGGATGATTTTCATACCTTCTATAGATTCACCGAGTTTGGCATTTAAATCAGATAAGCGCTGACGTGTTTCATAGAAATAAATGGATGCATATTTCCGATATATTGCGAGCACAACGATTACAATCGGAATAAACAACATTGCGAAAAATGCCATTCGAATATCTAAGACAAACATCATGACAAAACTTGCGATAATCATGAAGAATGCAATTAAAAAGGAAGAGAGCACACCTGTGAACATTTCGACAATTGCCTCAGTATCATTTGTTAAACGCGAAACAATGCTCCCACTCGGCGTTTCATCAAAAAATTTCATTCCTAATTGACTGATATTATGAAAAGCATCAATTCGCAGTTGTTGAATGACTTTAAATGCTAGATATTGTAAGTAATAAATACTTAAATACGTAGTGACTGCTCCTATTAATTCAACTGCAACAAAAACGACTAACAAAATCGTAATTTCATTTCTTGGAAAATGTTGCGGTGTTAAATATTGGTCAATAAACATTTTGACAAGATAAGGAATAGACATACTTGCCATCGTTGAAAAAGTGAGCATTGCTAAAGTTAGGAAGATTAACTTTTTAAATGGAAATGTATAACGAATGAGTCGCATTAAAGTCTGAGTTTGTTCTTTCGTTGTCAATTGAGATTTGACGTCTTGCTGCATCATTTTCGCTCACCTCCATCAACTTCACTTTCTAAATCACGGGTAAGACGACTTTGCATCGCTTGTGAACGGTACGTCTCCGCATACCAACCCTCTTTTGCCATAAGCTGTTCATGTGTTCCGCGTTCAATGATAGTGCCATGTCTCATTACAATGATCATATCTGCATGCATAACAGCACTCATACGGTGCGCCGTAATAATATTCGTTTTATCTTGACGTTCTTGTTTCAAATTGTTCAAAATAGCTGTTTCAGTTTCTGCATCAACAGCAGATAAAGCATCATCTAAAATTAAAATTTGTGGCTCCGTCATTAATGCCCGTGCAATGGAAATCCGCTGCTTTTGTCCGCCTGATAATGAAACGCCTCGCTCTCCGACAACGGTGTCATAACCTTCAGGCAAACTTGAGATGTCTTGATGAATATGACTCATCGCACTTGCATGAAAGACCCTTTCATCCGCAACATCCGGTTGACTAAATGCGATGTTCCCACGAATGGTTGATGAAAATAGAAAATGTTCTTGTGGCACGTAGCCGAACTGACCTCTAAGTTTGTTAATTTCATAATCACGGATAGGTCGTCCGCCATATTGAATATCTTCGGGCTGTTTGGTATCAAACTCACGCAGTAAAAGACGTAATAATAAACTTTTACCTGAACCTGTATGTCCAACAATCCCTAACGTCATTCCTTGTTTAATTTGGAAATGAACATCTTTTAAGTCTGGTTCTGTTTCACCTTTAAATTCGAACGTATCAATATTGAAATCAATATCACCTTCAGGAACTGACGATGTTTGAGATGTCGTCACAATATCACTTTGTACACTTTCTATTTTGCGTATCCGGTCATAAGATGCTGATCCTCTTTGAACGATATTAAAGAAAAACCCAAGCGCTAATAACGGCCAAACAAGCATGCCTAAATAAGTCGTGAATGTAATGAGTTGACCAATAGTGATGGACTCATGAATCACCATCAATGCTCCAAAGACCACACTTAAAAGGTAGCTTGCACCAATTACCAATTCAATTGTAGGATCGAAAAGCGCATCAATTTTGGATACAACTAAGTTTTTAGCCACGACACGGTCACTCAATTGTCGAAAATCCGTTTCGTCCGCTTGTTCATAACCAAAAGATTTTGTCACTTTGACCCCTGCGATACTTTCTTGCGTTTTATCATTTAATTGACTAAAAGCCCCTTGTGCTTCTTTAAAACCCTTATGCAACAAATGGCCGTAATAACTCGTCAATATCACCAATAATGGTAAAGGAATCATCATAATGAGTGTCAGTTTAGGACTAATGGTCACACACATCATTATTAAAGTGATGCCACCCGTTATGACTGCTTCAGATATCGTAAACACACCGATACCCGCAGTGTTTTGCACCGCTCGAATATCATTTGTCGCATGCGCCATTAAATCACCTGTACGGTAATTTTGGTAAAATGATGGACTCATATTCGTATATTTTTCATAAAGTTGATTTCTCAAAATGCTCCCTAATTTTGCACTTGCGCCAAAAAATCGCGTACGCAAAAAATAACGTAACGCATAAACTGCTAAACCGACGATAAAGATAATCACAAGATACATTGTTAAATTTTGAGGTGTCAACGTGTGCTGTGCGATATGATCTATCACAAAACCTATAATTTGCGGTGGAATCAAGCTACATAAAGCTGTAATAACTAAAGCAATCAAGGCGCTTATATAGCGCCATTTTTCTTGCTTGAAAAACCACCCGAGTTGCTTAAAAACTTTCATGTTGCCACCTACTCTTTCTAAGCACAGACTGTACTTTCATATTTATTTGTATAAGAACAATAGCATCGACACGTTTTTACTGTATTCTATTCAAACGATGCACGCCTCATCGTTAAAACAACATTAAATTCATTTTACGAAACACGCACGTCTCTTCTGTTCCCTATTCTGGGGCGCGTGAGTAAGAGCTACATCAACCTGTATACAAGTGTCGCATATATAATCTGGATAGCTACTATTCTATTGTTTGTCTAAAGTTAATAGATTAAGGAATCTCTATCCCAATCTATAACGTGAATGATCAAAGCGATGGTTACGCGCTTTTAAACTATTATTGACACAAGCGCTCGACGCAATCTGCTTTAATTCTTATCTACATCCTACATGTTTTCTCCCCTTTCTAAAGCTATGCTTCGTGTTGTGATAAGTCCTTCACTCGCCGCTCAAATAAATTAGACACACTTTATTTATGCTTTTATACTTTATTGAAAAGCTCTACATTTAAAAGTGACGTCGTATCCCTTAATTTTTCTTACTTCTCTAACTTTCATATTTTTACTAAGTCCTCTTATTATAGCACGCTGCCTTTTTACACTTTTCATTTTCTGCTCATCATTCATCCTGCCTCCCCCCTCCCACTACGTTTAAATGTCAAAATATTTCGATAATATTTTAAACTATTTTATCATACTTTATCTCACCCAACATAACGGCCTCGTATTTATTGCTTTATTTTTAGAAAACACAATCTGTACTGATTATTATGAATCATCCATAGGCTAGAATTTTAGTCGGGAAATAATGAGATATTTACCATTGAGACGCATAAAAGTTATCACTTTCTTTAAAAACGAATGATAAACAAAGCAAAGATAAGTTGGTTGAAAAATTGGTAACATAGCACCAAAACGGATAGGGCTACACAACTTTATTGTTCATATGTTAAGCTAATAAAAAAGAGAGGAAATGAGGTAACAACATGACAAAATTCGATCATGTGCGTCCACCGCAACATTTTGCACGTCATCACAAAACACTCATTGTCATTAAGCATTATGCTTTCACGTGTGATAATCGTGTTTATTTTTCTGATACACGCTATGTAGATTTAGAACAACATACGTATCAACTAGAGGTTGAACTATGGTCAAAAACAGATGATCAAGGGATGGCTGTGGACTTTAAAGAAATCGATGCTGTCTATAATCACTATTTAGCGCCTAAACTTGAAGGACAGTTGATTAACGATACATTACCTGAAATGAACACCACTGTAGAAAATATTGCCCATTGGATTTGGCAACAATTCCATGCGCACCTACCAGAAGGCGTCTCATTGAATACAATTACATTATTTGAAACACCTGATCAAGGCACAAAATTAACACGAAATATTATGGCCCAATAAGTAGACTGAATCACGCGCGAATCTCGCCACTATCTATAAAGTATTTAAATGCAACAGCACCCCCATCTTCTCATCATTTTGAAAAGGTGGGGGTGTTGACGTTCTGTATCGTTAGTTAATGTTCTATTTCGAATATTGTTTTAATGGTTTCGAATAATTCTTCTTCGGTCATCACAATATGGTCAGGGTTGTATTGTTGATGCGTCATAGGACGATTTCGACGATTAAACCAAATACTATGCCAACCTGCATCAATGGCACCGATGACATCATTGTCAAAATGATCTCCGATATAATAAATTTCATGCGGGGCAACCTCTAACTTCTGCTCGACAACTTTAAAAATACCTCGTTCTGGTTTCGATAGACCGAAATCTGCGGAGATAAATTGATGTGACTCAGGAATAAAAGCATCTAGTTTTAATGCTTCTAGTTTACGGCGTTGACGATCAGATTCACCATTTGTCAAAATGCCTAATTCAACTTGTTGAGACGTTAAAAAGTCGAGAATTTGTGTCATCGTCTCAGATAAGTTGATATGTTGTTGAGCGGCTTCATAATCCTGTTGAAACGCAATAGCCATGTGCTCTGGTAAATCAATATCAAAATCATGTACTGCTTGTGTGATGCGCGCAATATGCATCGATTTCAGTGATAATTCACCGAGTTGTGTCGCTTCAAATAATGCATCACTATAAATTCTAAAGTGGCGATACAATGTCTCTGCACCAATATCGCTATCTGCAAAATGACGATAATATGCAAATTCAAAAGCTTCCAATTGATTGTACAGCGTGTCATCTAAATCAAATAGTATGACCTTCATCATCCAATACACCCCCTATAATCGTAGCAATTCAATCAGTATATCTTTGTGAGATTATTATATAATTTCCACATCGTCATGAACAGTTTTTCAAACCGTTTAACCCTTTTATTTGTTCAATAAAATGATTAAACAACAGGATTATGTTTCTTACGAATCAAGAGCCGCTTTAATTGTTTTTAAATACACTTTTGTCTTGTCGATTCCCTCTTCTTTAAAGCGTCTCACAATTTCACTACCGATAATAACACCATCTGCCACTTCTATAATTTCACGCACGTGTTCAGGTGTTCGTATTCCAAAACCGGCAAACACAGGAACTTTACTCTGTGCTTTAACATCTAAAATATTGTTTTTGAGTTCAGGATGAAAATGACCATTTTGCCCTGTCACTTGATTCATTGTAATTGTATAGATAAATCCTTCCGCAGACGCTGCGATCCGTTTACGTCGTGAAGCTGCGGCTGTCATCGCAATTAAGGAAATGAATTGTAACTGACGCTCTGGATGACGCGCTTTGAGTTGTTCTACATATTCAAAAGGCAAATCTGGAATAATAAGGCCTTTCACACCTGCTGCTTCGGCATCTTTTATAAAAGCCGCTTCACCATACGTTTCGATGGTGTGATAATATGTCATTAAAATGGTGCGTGTCTGTAATTCATGCTGTACCGCTTTTAATTGGCTTAAAATTTTCTGTGCTGTCATACCCGCTTTAATAGCAGCTTGGCCTGCTTCCATAATGACAGGACCATCAGCGACAGGATCAGAAAATGGAATACCTATTTCAACATAATCAGCGCCTATTTCATCTAAAGCTTTAAGTTCGTCAATAAACTGAGGGCCACCCATAATATAAGCGACAAATTGCTTCGTAGTCATTATTAACGCTCCCTTTCTTCAAGATAATTTTTGATTGTTTCCATATCTTTGTCACCTCGACCTGAAATTGTAACTACAAGGACTTCTTCTTTATCCATTTTAGGGGCAAGTTTTTCTACATAGCTTAATGCATGTGCACTTTCAATTGCTGGAATAATCCCTTCAGCTTGCGTGAAACGAACTAATGCGTCCATAGCTTCTCTGTCATCTGCCGTCACATAGTCAACACGACCGATATCGTGATAATAACTGTGCTCAGGTCCGACACCAGGATAATCTAACCCCGCTGAGATCGAGTGCGCTAATTTAATTTGATGCTGTTCATCTTGAATAAGATACATTTTTGTGCCATGCAACACACCTTTACTTCCTTTATTGATGGCTAGCGCATGACGATCTGTATCCGCGCCTTCTCCAGCTGCTTCCACACCGTACAGTTTAACCGCTTCATCATTGACGAAAGGGTAGAAAGTCCCTATCGCATTAGAACCGCCACCGACACAAGCTACAATCGCATCAGGTAATCGTTGTTCTTTTTCATGAAGTTGCGCTTTAATTTCATCACCAATCACACGTTGAAAATCTCGTACCATTGTTGGAAATGGGTCTGGACCAAGCGCCGAACCTAATAGATAATGTGTATCCTCAACATGCGCCACCCAATATTGTAATGCTTTATTGACAGCATCCGATAACGTCCCTTGCCCATCTGTCACAGGCACAACTTTAGCCCCTAATAATTCCATACGAAATACATTTAACTGTTGTCGACGGATATCCTCTTCTCCCATAAAAACAACCAGTTCCATATCAAATAACGCTGCAACGGTTGCACTGGCTACACCATGTTGTCCTGCGCCTGTCTCAGCTACTAATTTCTTTTTGCCCATTCTTTTCGCTAGAAGCGCTTGTCCAAGTGCGTTATTAATTTTATGTGCGCCCGTATGATTTAAATCTTCACGCTTAAGATAAATTTTAGCGCCACCGAGTTGTTCAGTATAAGATGCCGCATAAGTTAATGGCGATTCACGCCCTACATAATGTCTTAAATAGTCATGATACATGGCTTGAAATGCGTCATCTTGCTTCGCCTCTATGTAGGCTTTCTTGAGTTCATCTATTGCTGGCATCAGTGTTTCTGGTACGTACTTGCCACCATATTCTCCAAAGAATCCATTTTCATCTACTTCTAATTGAATATGTTTCATCTTATTGCTCCTTTCATAATTGCACACATCTGTTTCATTTTGATTGGATCTTTAATGCCTTTGTCTCTTTCGATACCACTCGCAATATCGATTCCGTGAATGTGTATATGTGTTTTTAATAATTGTGCTAAATTTTGTGTATTCAATCCTCCAGCAATCATGTACTTTGTTTCGGGCAAGTCATTTAAATATGACCAATCAAACACTTCCCCTGTTCCACCAAAATGTTGTGATGGCGTATCAATCAAAATTTTGTCAACAGCATCACGATACGACATTATATGAGAACGCAATATGTCGTCAGCAGGAAGCGCTTTGAACACTTGTATATGTGGATAGTACGCTTTAAATATACGTAAAGTCTCCACAGATTCATCTCCATGAAATTGAAGGGTGTTAATATTCGTCTGTTCAACGATATTTTGCAAAGTTTGCATTGAAGCATTTACAGTAACAGCCACGCGGTCAATGTCATCGGGCACTTGCTTTGAAAGGCTGTGCAATGTTTCTAGATTAACGTACCGTGCACTTTTAGGATAAGTAATAAAACCGATTGCAGATACATCACATTGAATCGCAGCTTCAATATCTTGTTGTCTCGTAAAACCACAATATTTTAAATACATATTAGACACCCTTTGTTAATTTAAAAGCTTGAATTTGTTTTTGAGGTGCTTTGGCTTTCATTAATGATTCCCCCACTAAAATGCCTGCAATACCTGTGGAAGTTAGTTGAGCGATATCTGCAGGGGTCTTAATACCACTTTCCGAAATATAATGCACACCCGGTTGCTTACACGTGAGTATTTGAGACGTGTGTGCAACGTCAGTCTTAAAGTGGCGCAAATCTCTGTTGTTAACACCTATCAGTTCTGGATTGAGGCGATGTGCACGTTCAAGCTCTTTACGGTCGTGTACTTCGACTAATACTTCTAAGCCTAATTCAGTAGCGTAATTGTATAATTGTTGGAGTCGTACATCTGTTAAAACATTGACAATTAATAAAATAATCGAGGCCCCTGCTTTATGTGCAAGGTCTATTTGGCGTTCATCGACGATAAAATCTTTACAAAGTACAGGTAAGTTTGTTTGCTGGGTTAAATCTATCAACCGCTCGTAACTGCCGCCAAAATACCTGTCATCTGTTAAAACAGAAATGGCTGAAGCCCCTCCTTCTGTATAAAGTTGCAATTGTTCTGTTAAATCACGTTCAGGAATGTCTGACACTGTCGGACTTTTTGACTTAATTTCTGCAATGACACCTATTTTTGAATCATCCGCTAGCAATTGCGTAAGACGAGGCTTGTGCGCCACATTGATGGCATCTATCTGAGCTATTTTCTGTTCATAATACCCCTCTGCTAGTAATGCTTTTTTATATGTGATGATTTCGTCTAAGATACTCATACGATGACACCTCTCGCTTGTTCGTATTGTTGATAGGCTGCACCTGAATCAATACATTCAGCCGCATAGATAATGCCGTCTTGAATAGATGCTGTTTTTTCAGCAGTATAGAAAGCGATACCCGCGTTCAATAACACCACATCTCTCCGACAAGAGCGATCTTTCCCTTTTAAAATATCTAAACTGATTTGCTTATTTTGTTCAGGCGTTCCGCCTTTTAAAGCATCATCAGGCGCGTATTGTAATCCGTAATCCGCGGCATTAACGGTATAGACCTCAATCCCTTTATTTTGGTTCATTTCTACAATTTGGTTATCTCCAGATAGCGTTGCTTCATCCATGCCATTTGCGCCATGCATCACTATCGCTCTCTTACGTCCTAATTTTTGAAGCACCTCTGCAATTTTCACCATTCTTGATGGATCAAATACCCCCATCGCTTGGTAATCTAAGGCATAAGGATTAATGATAGGGCCTATCAAATTCAGAATCGTCGGCCGTCCTATTTTTTTGCGTACAGATTGCATATTTTTCATTAATGGATAAGACTCTGTCGCACTAACAAATGCCAAACGGCTCGTCGCCAGTTGTTGTGAAACTTGTTGAACCGGCGTTGTCGAAATCTCCATTGCTTGTAAAATGTCCATTCCACCTGACTGTGAAGTGACACTTTTATTTCCGTGTTTAACGACATGAATGCCGCCACTTGCAGCAACAAATGAAACGGTCGTTGAAATATTAAAACTATTCGATCCATCTCCCCCTGTTCCACAGACGCACATACTTCCTGTATGTTGAGGTTGTTCTTCATACATGGTTTGAATCAAACGCGCACATAATGCATATAATTCATCTGTTGTTTCACCTTTCATCGTATATGCAACAAGCAATCCTACCTTATCTTCTATCGGTGTTGTTTCAGAGATTAAAGTATTGACGAATAATGCCATATCATCTGCATCTAACGTTTCAAAATTCATTATTTTATTGAGCAATGTCATGTGACTTCACACCTTTCTTTACGATGAATAAAAAATTCTCAACCACTTTCGCCACATCTTTACTTGCAAAAGACTCTGGATGATATTGAAGACCAAAGTGTGGCCGACTTCGGTGTTCAAATGATTGAATACTATCTCGCGTTCGCCCTGTAATCAATAACGAAGCCGGTAATGTGGCTTCTTCACAAATCAGTGAATGGTAGCGCATAATGTCAGAATGTTCTGAAATCCCTTTGTATAAAGCGCTCGGTGCATCAAAAGATAACTGATCAATTTTACCGTGCATAACTTTCTGTGCGACGTTCACATCCCCACCGTAATAACAGTAAAGTGCTTGCGCTCCAAGGCAAATCCCTAAGATAGGTATATGTTCGAACGATTGAATAATCCGATGCAAATCATCGCTATCGTTTGGATGGCCTGGCCCAGGTGAGATGACCACACCATCTGGATTCAGATTAAAGAGTGACGTATCGTCTGGATAATGGACACGCACATTGTCAAATGGTCGCAACATGTCTACCAGGTTGTACGTGAATGAATCATAATTATCGATGACTAATATCATAGTGTGACCTCCAATAAACTTTTCGCTTTAAGTTTCGTTTCTTCCAATTCTTTCTCCGGCACAGAGTCATAGACAACTCCACAACCCGCTTCGACATGGACATCGTTATCATCAATGACCATCGTTCGAATGGCTAGGGCTAAATCCAACGTATGATCACAATTGATATAGCCTACACCCCCGCTGTAAACGCCTCTTTTATAGGGGTGATTCTCATAAATACGTTGAATCGCACGTAATTTCGGCGCACCCGAAACTGTTCCTGTAGGTAAAAGACTCGCGATTATATCAAGAGGAGAGCGCTTGGCATCAATTTCACCTACGACCTCTGTCACAATATGCATGACATGTTCATAGCGTTCTATCGTCATTAACTTCGGTATCTCTAATGAGTTAGGTTTGGCAATTCGCAAAATATCATTACGTCCTAAGTCAACCAACATACGATGCTCGCTTAATTCTTTTTCATCTTCCAACAAAATTTGCGCAAGTTTAAAATCTTCTTCCTCTGTCTCACCTCTTTTAATTGTGCCCGCGATTGGGTTTGTCATGACTTTGCCATCTTTCACTTTAACGAAGCTTTCTGGCGAACTCCCGATTAAAATGGGTCCTCCCATATTTAAGTAAAACAGATAAGGACTTGGATTTTTGCGTTTTAATTTTTGATAAAGCCGATACGTTAATTGATGTAAATGATGACCAAAGCCATGAGCATATTTGTAAACTCGAGAAGGAACGACTTGAAACATATCCCCTTCTTGAATTAATTTTTTAAACTGCGTAATTTGATTGATAAAAGTCGCTCCATCAATATTGGTTTCAATTTTCCGTTGTGGCAAGTTGTATTCTATTTCCTCTTCAAACAGTTGAATGTGGCTAAATACATCAATCATCGCATCCAAGCGTTGTACCATCTCTTGTTCAGAGGCGCCTGAGAAAAGATTCGTCACAATCACATAAATCTGCTCTTTATAATGATCAAAGACATAGACCGATTCAATCATGTAAAAATGGACGTCTTCTGTTTCTCCTTGAACCGGATATTGTTGAAGTATGGGAAATGCATGTCGCACTAAATCAAAACTGCAGTAACCCATGAACCCTGAAATAAAAGGAAGTTGTTGTAATGCTTCGTACTTAATATCTGATTGGTGTGCGCCTATAAAAGCTTTTAATTTTTCAAACGGAGCGTCCGTTTCATATTTTGAATATTGAGGCGTCGAAATATTTAAACCCGCTTCAGTCAATGTCACTTCACCAAACGTATCAAACGCAACAACTGAATAACGTCCTTTGGTTTGAGATGTTGTGGCACTTTCTAATACAATTTTGTGTTGTTTATGTCGTGCTAGTGTTTCTGGATTTATTGGTGCATCTAAAATGCGATAACGGATTTTCATCGGTCTCCCCCTTAATTTTTAAAATAAAAAAACGCGTGTGTCTCCTTAAAAAAGGACGCTCACACGCGGTACCACCTTTGTTAACAGATATACTTCTGTTCACTCAAAATCTTATAAAATTAGCTGCTTCCAGTAAAACCCAATTCATTTGAAGTCGGTATAGACTCTCATCAACCGTCTATTTTCTGATGCTACCGATGATTCAAACTACTACATCTTACCTCACTATTTAACTATATCTCACTAAAAAATAAAAAACACCACGGTTTCCCATCCTCTATAAGGACGCGTTACCGTGGTGCCACCTTAGTTAATATGACTGTTGTGCCATATTCGCTTTTAAAATCATGATTCAATTATTACGTTAATGCGTGATTGCCCAATTCATTTTTACGCCGTGCTAACTTTCATCAACCATTAGCTTTCTGCATGCTACAAACGATAAAAACTACTTTCAATCTAACGTATATTAAGTTAAGGCTTACTATAACACCATTCATAATCCCATGTCAATAACTGACTTTGAAAATCATCAGGATATTGCTATTTTTAGTATTGGTTTTGCCTATTTATTTTGATTTGCAAAGGCTTTTGAAATGATGTTCAATTTTTCTGGCGCGTCCATCACATCCATGTGGACCTCTACAAAATGCATTGTATTTGGGTTTTGTTCAATCGCATCCATTGTTTCTTTTAAGGCTTTTGTTGACTTCACATCATAAGTTGGAATATCTTGGCCTCCAAATACGGCTGGTAACATTTTGTAATCCCACATTTGAATATCATTATAATGTGCTTTTTCACCATGAATTTTTCTTTCAACAGTATAACCATCGTTATTGATGACAAAAATAATCGGATTCATTTTTTCTCGAATCATTGTTGAAATTTCTTGTACTGTTAATTGTAAAGAGCCATCGCCAATAAGTAAGATGTTACGACGTTCTGGTGCAGCTAAAGTCGTTCCTAAAGTGGATGGCAATGTGTAACCAATTGAACCCCATAAAGGTTGACCAATAAACGTTGTTGAACCTTCAATACCTAGACTATATGAACCAAAGAATGATGTACCTTGTTCAGCTAAAACAACGTCACCTTTTTTAAGAAAACCTTGCATTAATTTAAAGTAATTTTCTTGTGTCAACGGCTCTTCATTTAAGTCCACATTTTCAGCTTGTGGCCATACAAATTGTGGGAACTGACCTTCATAGTGATAATCGATTTGTCCAAGTGCTTCCACAATCTCAGGAAGTGCTGGCGAAGTCGATTCAAATTCTCCAATACGAACTTGACGATGATTTAAAATCATCACAATGTCATCTTTAAATTCTTGAGAAAAGCCTGCAGTAGCTGAGTCTGTTAATTTTGCCCCTAAAGTAATGACAACATCGCTACCATTTACATAATCACGAATCGCTTCATCTGCAATACTGCCATCAAAGATCCCCATATATTGTGGGCTTTCTTCGTTAAAAGCGCCTTTTCCAAGTGATAACTGTGCAACAGGTAAGTTTAAACGTTCAGCTAATTGTTGAACTTGAGCTTGTAAGCCAAAGCTATTGATTTGATGTCCTACAATTAAAGTCGGTTGTTTCGCATTTTGAAGTGCTTCAGTTACTTTTTCGATGATACTTGATAAGTCCTCTGACGCTTTTACTTCTGGATATTCAATTTGATCTGGTACTTCAATTTCTTTCATCGCTGTATCAATAGGTAAATGAACATGTACAGGGCGTTTTTCTTCTATTGCGACTTGGATGATTCGAGGCACTTCTGTTAGAGCATTATCTGTTGTTAAATAAGTTTGTGCTTCAGTGATATGTGCAAACATTTTACGATATGCATCAAAGATACCTGTTCCTAATGAATGATGGACATATTTTTTAGCTTTCTCAACGACTGTTGTAGGGCCACCTGTAATTGCAATCACCGGCACATTTTCAGCGTAAGATCCTGCAATACCATTCGTTGCACTTAATTCTCCTACTCCAAATGTTGTCACCATTGCCGCTAATCCATTGATACGTGCATAGCCATCTGCTGCATAACTCGCGTTTAATTCATTTGTATTCCCTACCCATTGTAAGGTTTCATGTGACTCAATATCGTCTAAAAAGGCAAGGTTAAAATCTCCAGGTACACCAAAGATTTTATCAACACCGTGTTTTGCAATTTCGTCAAATAAAAATTGTCCTACTCTTTTTTTCATTTTCATCCCGTCCTTGATTTATATTTTTCTTTACAATTAGAATTCTACATGGCACTTTTAAATAAGTCAATGATATTGACCTAATAATACTGAATCTTCTATTGAAATAATATAAAGGCCGTTCTATACTTGATTCAAAGTTATTTGATTGCGCTCTTTAGTACATTATTGAGTTCAAATTGTTTTCAATTCATAATAATTGGGCTAAAAAATAGGCACGTATTTATCACCCATTGATTGTGTTTTCGTGCATTAATGTATGACTCAACAGTTTGAGAAAGGAAGGTCTATTGTGTCTAAAATTAAAGGTCTCTTGCTTACATTGAGTATTGCGATAGGTGCAACATTGCTCGGTCATTTCTTTCCTATTATAGGAAGCGCCATATTCGCAATGCTTATCGGTATGGTCCTAAATAACTGTATCCAATTACCACAAACGTTAAAACCAGGTATTCAATTCAGCAGTAAAAAAATATTACATTACAGCATTATCGTACTCGGTTTCACACTTAGCTTTCAGTCGATTGGTTCCATTGGACTTAAATCTTTGCCTATCCTTATCGTGACACTTCTCGTCGCACTCGTAATTGTTACTGTATGCGTCAAACTATTAAAAATTGATACCCATACAGGCATACTCATAGGTGTCGGCACATCTATTTGTGGTGGTTCTGCAATCGCAGCAACGAGTCCAATCATTAAAGCCAAAGATGAAATCATTGCTTTTAGTTTATCAACTGTGTTCTTGTTCAACTTAGTTGCAGTGATTATCTTCCCACCAATCGGTCATTTTTTACATATGAGCCAAGAGGCTTTTGGCTTTTTCAGTGGTACAGCGATTAACGATACGTCTAGTGTTGTCGCTGCGAGTGCCCTTTACGGATCAAAAGCGCTTGAAGTTGCGACGATTGTTAAACTGACACGAACACTCTTTATTATTCCTATTACAATTATTCTTGCCCTATGGGTTACACAACGACAAGAAGCTCAAAAACAAGGGGAACGTCCTACCATTATTCGTGCCGTCCCAGGATTTATTATTTGGTTTATTGTAGCCTCACTCATCAGTACGCTGTTTAACTTTTCACATGAGGTCATTCAAATTTTTAAAACGATTGCACTCTTTCTTATCACTATAGCTTTAGCGGGCGTCGGATTATCTGTGAAATTCAGTCAATTTAAAAAGGCAGGACTGAGACCTATATTGCTCGGTCTATTAACTTGGGCTGCTTTAATTGTGACAAGCCTTATTGTCTTGGGCTTAATAGGAATGCTATAAAAATGAACAAGCAAGGGGAACAGAAATCAATCGGATTTCGCTTTTTAAGTCTGCCCTTTGCTTGTTTTTTCATGTCTTTATCCTCTATTCGTTTTTTCTGTTGACTATTGTTAAGATGAAGATTAAATCACAATTTGTCAGTTTCAATTCACAGTACAAAACCTTGTACAGATGTAAAATCAATAGTATTTATAAATTCAAAAAGATATTCAATATAATTTGCATAAGAAGATAAATGTGCTTTATGATATAAGAATAAGTAAAATGTACAATCAAGGAAACTTATTCACACTCAAATATGGACTCATACTTTTATGTTTTGAATATTAATCTAAACTTTAAATTATTTAACAATTTTAACAAAATTATGTTTTAAGCATAGACGTAACGGAAATGTAATAATATGAAACGCGAACGAAACATTGTTTTAAATAAAAATCTTTATAAATAGAATCAAGTTGTTTTCTAGTGTGTCACCACAACAAATGCTATGATAGTTTCATTGATGGGTTTTGATTGTTGATGAAAACAATTTGTTTCAAACAATGGTGTATCGATTCATATATTGAAAATGAATTAGGGATGATGAGAAAAATTTTTAAACAAGAGCGGATACGTTAAATCGTGTTATTCTCTTCCCTATCATAAAATTTCGAGCATAGTCATGCTAAAAATACACTCCGTTGACATAAAGTCTGCTGTATTTTTATCTCTTTTATAAAGGAGGATGCTTTCACATCCTACTGGCGAAATACATAACAATAGGAGCTGGAATTAATGATTAAACAACATTGGGCTCAAAAAGTCGTAAAAAAAGCATCATCAATTATTAAGTCAGATGTACTAATCCTGAATAGAAGCGGTTACGTTATCGCAACATCAAATTCAGATAAAATAGGCGTTTTTTACCCTGCTGCCCGCCATTCTATTCAACGAAATCTCCCTATCGATATTGAAAAAGAGGATATGAAATTTTGGAAGGTTAAACAGACTGGTGTCATTATTCCGATTACACATAGTGGGAAAACGTACGGCGCACTTTTTGTAGTAGGAGAGCCAGATGAAATTAGAATTTATTCACATTTATTAAAATTAAATGCAGAGTTCATCGTCGAACAAGAATTCGAACGTTCCACGCGCTTTGAAGAAACATTATCTCGAACACAGATGCTTGCACATATATTATTTAATCCACAGCGGCAAATCCAAGCCTATAACCGTAAAAATGTCATTGAAAAGTTAGGTTTAAACGAAGACTTTACCGTCGCACTCATCTCGATAAATAGTACAAGTAAAACGAAAATCATGACATTGCGCCGCGCTTTAGAAGACTGGAAATTACCAAGCGACGACATTATTGAAATTTCTCCTTCTGAATACGTGTTCATACTCAAATCCAATGACAATCGTGGTCAAACACAATCTGAAATAAGAGCCTCCATTGAGAGTGAGATGAAAGATGAAATCTTTTCCCGCACATTAATTACACTTGGCTCCATTACTAATGGACTACAAGGACTCATACAATCTTATAATGAGGCGACGTCACTTAAAGTGCTGATGCACGATTTAAAAATTCAAGAAGGCTTGCATACGTATAAAAGCCATGAACTAGAGACAATTTGTAATAACATTAAAAAATTCACGCCATCGAATGAAATGTCACTTGTATCTAACTACAAAAAGTTATTAGATTTTGGAGAAGATAAATATCTCAATGAAACGATTGAGGCCTACTTTAGAAATCACGGTAAACTCGTCAAAACGGCAAATGACTTGTTTATTCACCGCAATACACTGAACTATCGCATTAAAAAAATCCATGAAATTACAGGATGGGATCCCAATACGATAGACGGGATTGTATTGTTACGAATCGCACAAATCTTATATGAGAGTGCACAATGCTAATACAAATTTTAAAAAAATAAATCATGAGGCCGAATCCAACTTCCAAATAGGGTTTCGACCTCATAATTTTTTTATTTCATATACCGCTATTCGAAGTGCCTCCAGACTATGCATGTCGTCATTTATTAGATATAATGCGAGTGTTAGGAGCGATTTTAATGAATAAAATTAAGCAATGGATTAATTCTTTTTTTGAAATGGTCGGCCCAAAGGTGATGAAAATTATTTTTGTCACAGTTTTTATCCTTGCCATTCTTTTTATTGGTATGGCAACAGTCATACCTGAACTAAACCATAAAACTTATCAAGGCATCGTCGTTGAAAAATATAAAGAAAACCATGGTCTAACGACTGGTACAAGTCGTTTTATCGTTTTAAAACATGGCAAAGAGACGATTAAAATTCAAAATGATGATATATTGTTGCATGGTAAATTTAACAGCCAAAGCATCCAAGAAGATATTATAGAAGGTAAAAAAGCTGAAATTAAAACAATAGGCTTTAATTTCCCTCGTATTGGTTTTTATCCTAATCTATACCAAATCAAGCAATAAAAAATAAAACAGCTTACCGTCATCTCCAACATATTGGAAAATAACGATAAGCTGTTTTTTTAACGTTCGTAAGTATCAATCCATTGCTGAACAGCCGGTGCAATCCGGTCTAAGTCGTCTATTTGCACCCAATCAATGTCTGTAATTTCTGCATTGATTGCAACGCGAGACCAATCAATAGCATGATTCACTTTAAATCCATTCAATTCAGTTTGCTCATCATGTTGCGGATAAGCTTGTCCTACAACGGTTCCGATATAGATGATATTTTCAGGTTTAATCTCTAACTGTAATTCCTCTTTCACTTCTCTAATTAATGCCGTTTCCATCGTTTCACCCGGTTCAATTTTGCCACCTGGGAAGTACATTTTATCTCTATGTCTCACTTGAACCAAGCGTAAGTGATCTGCCTTTCTATCTACTAAACAAACGCACCTAATCATGCTTGCCACTCCCCTTTTCCAATCATTTTTAAAGAATAGGACATCTTTGCACACATATTCTCATCTTATAACGAATGGCATCATGACGCAATTTGAATATCCATTAGAAACGATTTGTGAGCGTTAACTTACTGCTTGTTGATACGTTGCGATGCGGTTTGAATAAACCTTGCCAATTCTTAATGCAGCTTGACGGCCTCCCATTATATTTCGCGCAAAGGGACCTAATTGTAAATCTGCTAACATTCCTGAGACATATAAATGGGGCAACCATTCTAGCTCATCTGAAATACGAGGATAACCCGACACTAATTGCGCTTCTGGTAAAGCCAATATGTCTCGAAGTAAAGGCTGTGTCATTAAATCTGGCACAAAACCTGTCGCTAAATAAATGCCATCATAACGCGTTTTTAAGTCGCCCGCGATAATCATATGATCTTGGACGTAATCAATGGCTGTATGATGAACAATCAATCGGCCTTGTTTTTCATATTTTTTTAAAGTCATGCACATATCTTTAGGCATCGAACCTTTATGACGTTCTTGGCGATTAACAAGCGCGCGTTCAGAAAGTGGTTCTTCTTGAAAATGTTTCATATTTTTCGGACCTAACCAACCCGGATCTGCATCAAAATCATGGATTTCATAATCTTTCTTCATCCACAAATGAATTGTCTTATCTTGATTTTCTTTAATCAATTTGATGGCTAAATGCCCAGCTGATATCCCACTACCGACCACATGTGAAACTTCAGCGATGGGCTCTAATTGTTCACTATGAATATGTTGAACATCAGGTTGATGTTGAAATATTTGAGGTATGAATGGCGTATGATGTGTTCCCATCGCTAAAATTAATTGCTGCGCTTTAATTTTTTGTCCATTCTCTAATTCAATTTCCCATGACGTATCACATTGACAAAGGTGTCGCGCCTTTTGACATATGTGACATGTTTCTAATTCATACGCATCTATCCAATAACGCGTATGATCAAAAAACATATCCAAACGTGGCCGTTGGTATTGTCCAATCATCGCCTGAACATAGCCTTCTTTTTTCGCAAATTTTTTCAAATCAAACGGCTCGGGATGACAATGATGCACTAATGGCGATCTTAAATAAGGCATACCTATCCGCCCTGTTTGCATTTCAAATTGTCCTAATAATCGCTCATGCGGATCAATCATTTTCAATTGTTCTTTCGGTAGCCCCATGCTTCTTAATTGTAACGCAATCGTTGTCGCTTGTACGCCACCCCCGATAATAACCCATTCGTATGTCATCTTTTTCACCTATCTTAAATAGTAATAATTACGATTTATGATAAATGAAATTCGTTCTCAAATCAACTGTTTATTCATGCGAATAGCACTTTTAATTCATTTTTTAGAACATCTAACAATGGGTACCTCACGAACTGCAAAGGAAATCCAGCACAAAAAACCAGAAATCGAAATAAGCTCGACTTCTGGCTTTTATATAGAAAGATGTGTGTACGTGTAAACCGATTAATTGATCGGCGCGCCTCCAGTTACACCATAAACTTGTCCTGTAATATAGCTTGCATTGTCTGAAGCAAGTAACACATAAACATCTGCTAGTTCAACAGGTTGACCTGCACGTTGGAGTGGTTGATTTTGACCAAATTTTGGAAGACTCTCTTGTGGTTGACCTCCGCTTACTTGAAGTGGTGTCCAAATAGGGCCTGGGGCAACCGCATTAACTCGAATACCTTTAGGTCCTAATTGTGCGGCTAAACTTTTCGTCATTGAAATGTTAGAAGCTTTTGTCATTGCATAATCCACTAAATGGGCGCTCGGTTTTACCCCTTGGATAGATGCAGTTACGATGATGCTCGCACCAGGTTCAAAATATTGTAATGCTTCTTGAATTGAATAAATATTTGAGAAAACATTGACTTCAAATGTATCTGTTAATTGATCTGCAGCTAAGTTTTCAATTTCATATTCATATTGTTGCATACCTGCATTTAATACAAGGATATCGAGTCCATTTAATTGACTGTGAGCATCCTTAACCATTTGTTTTGCATATTTAGCATCACGTAAATCACCAGGCAGTAATACCGCTTTTTGACCTGCTTTTTCAATCACTGCTTTGACTTCTTCAGCATCGTCTTGTTCATCTGGATGATAAGCAATCGCAACATCCGCACCTTCTTTGGCATATGCAATCGCAGCAGCACGACCAATACCTGAGTCGCCACCTGTTACTAATGCTTTTTTACCTTTTAATTTATTGGCACCTTCATATGTTTCTTCTCCACAGTCTGGGACAGGTGTCATTTGTTTTTGAATCCCAGGATATTTTTGAGGTTGTTCTTCAAAATCACCATTAAAAAATTGTTTCAACGGATTATTATTAGACATGATAAAACCCCTTTCAATAGTATATGAATTCCATTCCCTTTTTATGTGTTTAAAAACATACCTATCTACATTTTTCCATCACCATCTATATATAGTTTTATTTATTAAATAGTTAACAAATAAACACAAGTCTTAAAAACAAAATTTCATTGTCGAATAAATATCTTATTTTTTAGAAAATTTTAACATCTACGAACTATTTATCTACACTTAGGCAAAATTTGTATTTTAAACTTATAATTTTATTAAACTTTTGTTGTATTAAAAATTAATGGAGTTGATAAAATGTATAAAATTTCAAAATTAGTATTATCTAGTTCTTTATGCTTAAGTCTTTTACCTATCTCTGACAATGCTCACGCTGAATCGAAAGCTGACATTCCTCTTAAACATAACTTTAAACAACCTGTTCATAGTCAATCTGAAGCACACGAAGTGCTTAAAGAATTACCTAGCGACATTAAAAAGAACTATGAAGATTACGAAGTCGTTAAAACAGAAAAAGACAAACTTGGTTTTACACATTACACGTTACAACCCGTTGTTGATGGTGCATTTGCGACAGATAAAGAGGTCAAAGTACACGTGAATAAAGATAATAAAGTTGTCCTTGTCAATGGTGAAGTCAAAGCTAAAAAAGTTAAACCGACAAATGAAGTTGAAATTTCAAAGGATAAAGCCATCAACCGTGCGTTTCAAAGTATTGATGTCAGGTCATCAGAAGCTAAAAATATTGATGATCACGTCGTTAAAGAAAGCAAAGTAGAAATCGATGGTGAAAAGAATAAATTCGTTTATAACATTGAATTAGTTATGACAAAACCAGATGTTGCCCATTGGGATATTAAAGTCGATGCAGAAACTGGAGAAATTATTGAAAAAACGAATTTAATTAAGCATGCCGCTGCAAAAGGAACTGGCCGTGGGGTACTAGGTGATACTAAAGAAATCAACATTAACAGTATTGGAAATGGTTATAGTTTAGAAGACGTCACAACACCCGCTGTTATGTCTGCTTATACAGTTAATGAAGCAACAGGCTCCGCTCAATTAATTACAGATAGAGATACAAACTTTACAGATAAATATCAAAGCGCAGGTGTAGATGCAAACTACTATGCGAAACAAGTTTACGATTATTACAAAACTAAATTTGGTCGTTCTTCGTATGACGATAAAGATAGTCCAATTGTATCTATTACACATGTCAACCGTTTTAATGGACAAGACAACCGTAACAATGCCGCTTGGATTGGTGATAAAATGATTTATGGTGATGGCGATGGTGTAACTTTCACAAACTTATCTGCTGCGAATGATATCGTCGCACACGAAATTACGCACGGTGTGACACAAAGTACAGCAAACCTTGTATACCGCAACCAACCAGGTGCACTTAATGAAAGTTTCTCTGACGTATTTGCTTATTTTGTAGATTCAGAAGATTTCTTAATTGGGGAAGATGCATACACGCCAGGACGTGATGGCGATGCCTTACGTAGTATGTCTTCACCAGAACAATATGGGCAACCTTCTCATATGAGTCAATATGTCCATACTTCAAGTGATAATGGTGGCGTTCACACAAATTCAGGTATTCCGAACAAAGCAGCTTACAATACGATTCAACGTATCGGTAAAGACCGTTCAGAACAAATTTATTACAGAGCCTTATCTAAATATTTAACTTCAACTTCTAATTTCAATGATGCAAAAGCGTCTCTATATCAATCTGCTTTAGATTTATATGGACAAAATGTAGCGAGTCAAGTCGCTCAAGCTTGGGAAGATGTTGGCGTATAAAAAAGATTTCATCTCCTTGTAATTGCATTGCCATAACATATAAAAACGCTTATTTTTCCAAATATAGATAAAAATTGATGTTGTTCAATAAACCCCTCAATACATTGAACTGAATCAGCAATAAAGGAGCGGAACAGTCGTTATTTTGCCCCTGTTCCGCTCCCTATTTGAAATTAAGGATGCAAATACCTTTTGTTATCTTCCTATTTGAATCGCATCTTTTCTTGTGTTTGCAATCCAATCTTTCACATATAAAAAATTCTGCCAGTCCGCTTCACTATAGAATAAAATTTCATTTTTTTCTAATACCTTTTGTACCGCTTCTCTAAATGACCGACTCATATAATAAAACGCACCTGGATAAAAGCGGTCATAAAAATTGAAATCACATTGTGCAACTAACGCTTCTGCCGAAACTGGAATATCCCGTACTAATTTTTCAGCTTTTTCACGACCTCCATGCTTTAAAATATAGAGTGCGATAAAATCTAAACGCGCATCTGATCCCCACACGATTGGCGTCGGTTGAAGATCTCGCGAATGGATTCTCAAACCCAGATAATTGCGCTCATTTTCAATTTCTACTAATAATCTCTGTAATGAACTGACATGTGGTTCTGACAGTTTAACCGAGCTAATCGCACTTTCTAATATATTAGACCAATGACGACAAGCTATTTTTGTATGACCGACAACAGTTAAACCTAGAGAATGTGGCAAATTAATCATACCCGCTATCGCTTGCTCTGCTTCTATTTTAGTCATATTAAAAGTTAATGGATTAAGTTGTAAACCCGTAATCATATAGGTCGTATTAAAATAATCCTTGTATAAAATACTACCAATCATATAATAATCGGACGTGATTTTTGGAAAATGAGTTGCCATCACATTCGTTTTAACGATTCTACTATTCCAGCGATCAAACATTTCATACATCCGTATTGATTCTTGACCGAAGTCTAACGACACTTTATTCACTTCGCCTGGTGTTAAAGCTAAAGCTGACAAATTAGACAAATCACCATTAAAGTTCAAAGTCTTAATATCTTGTCTCATCATCTTGTTCATATTCCAAAATAGCATGCCTACTTTACAAATCAATTGCGCACCGGTACGCGCCTCTATTTGTTTTTTGGTTTTATTCGATACTTTTAATGCCAGTTCAATGGTGTCATAATATTGTCCACACAAAGCAGCAAGGGCTTCAGCTACTATATCATCACGCACATCAATTGCATCTGACATTTCAAAACGTATGCAACCTTCATGTAAACCATCCTTATAATCAGCTTGTATCCAGCCACTTTGATTTTTTATCGCCTCGAAAGTGATTTTCACCTGAGATACTCCCTTCATTTGTCTTTACTTTCATCATATCGTAATGATATTAAAGGAATGTAAAGATGAAACGAATATGAAAAGTGAACGAAGCTTGTATAGCACACGTCAATCAACATTCCGCTTTCTAGAATTCATTAATATGGTAAGTAGACTATTGTTTGGAATGCGTTTTAAAGCAACGTCGTGTCATTAAGATCAATCCCACAAAGCCCAATAATAAACCTTTCCACTGTATATTTTCAGATTGACCTGTGGCAGGCAATTGTGATGCAGTGAATAATTTTTTGTTTTCATCACTGACATTCACATGATTGACCAATACTGTGTTACGAGCTAATGTTAAATGCGCCTTTGTCATTTCTAGTGATTTATAACCATGAGGATTATTCGTCTTAGCCTTCATAATTTGGACTTTATCATCGATATTCTGCTTATCATATTGGTTATGGTTATCAATTTCTTCTACCATAGGTCCATCTTGTGATTCAGGCTTTCCTAGAGCTTTTAAATTTTCTTCAATTTCCCGATTACCAGATACTCTATCGCTCTCCAATGTTATTTTTGATTCAGTTTGACTATCGTTTTCTACTGGTGGCGTCTTTTCTAATTCTTCTATATGTCCAATAGCACTTTCCTCTTGTAGTGTATTGATGCTTTCTAAGTCTTCTTCCTCTGATGGAGGTGCTGCTTCTATTGAAGTTGATTCCTCTGGTACATTGTCCTCCTCTATGACTACAACATTGTCGTCAGTCTTAGGTCGTTCTTCTACTTCAACTGGTTCCTCTTCCTTCTCTATGGCATTTTCCACTTCTGGAGTTTCCACACTGTCTGAAGCTTCTTCTACTGCTGACGTATCTTCTTCTATAACACTTGGTTCTTCTGGTGTTTCCACTTCTTCTGTTGGTTCTACTTTATCTTCGACTTTAGGTTCTTCTACTATTTCTGGAGCGTCTACAGGACCTGAGGATAATTCTGTTTCCACTGGCACTTCTTTCTCTGGTGTTTCATCTGCTTCGGTTGGCTCAGCGTTACCTTCAGTCTTTGGTGGCTCCACTACTGCTGATGCTTCAGGTGGCTTCTCACTCGTAGATGAATTTTCCTCTTTCGGTACATCTACATTTTCTGCAGGTTCTACTACTGCTGGTGTCCCCTCTTCTTTAACAGTTGATTTCTCTGGCGTTTCCACTTCTTCTGTCGGTTCTACTTTATCTTCAGCTTTTGATTCTTCTTCCATTTTAGGTGTTTCCTCTGTTCCTGTAGCCTCGACATTATTTTCAGTCTTTGGTTGTTCCATTACTTCTGCTGTTTCTACAGAGTCAGACGGTGTTTCTGATGTATTTGTATGCGCTAAAGTTTCACTGTCTTTAACAGGTTCTATCGGCTCAGGTGCTTTTGTTATCGGTTGAACTTTAACAAATACGAGCGGTGAAACATTTGCGCTTTCATCGACAGCTTTGACTGAAACGTTGTCATCAGCTTGAATCGTTGCGATGACAGGATCATTAATTTCCCATGTTCCATCTTGAAGGACCTGTGCTTCTAGAGTTGTTTTTTCATTAATCGTCACAATGATTTTACTTTTCGGCTCTGCTTTCCCTGTCAATACTAATGTTCCTTGTTGTAATAAATCGACTGTAGGTGTTTGAGGTGGTGTCGTATCTACAACTTGTCCTATGCCCGGTTGAGATTGATTGCCAGAGCGATCTATTTCTATAACTGATACTTTGGATCCTGCACGCAATTCAGTATGAAATGGTACACCGATCATCCAAGTTAAATTTCGTCCTACTTTCGTTTTGATGATTTCATTGTTCGGTAATGTCACTTCTATCGTGTCTTTATACTTTTCACCATACCCCCAAATAATATGTTTGCCCGCTTCAGTGACTGTAACTTTTGGTTGAATAGGTGGTGTATTGTCAATAGGTGTCACGTAGTTGATTGCTGAGCGATTGCCTACATCATCTATCGCTTGGACAAAAATTGTATCATCTGCAATTTGAGGTGTACTTGGCGGTATTTCAATGGACCATTTACCTTCTACAGTATTCGTTTGTAAAGTTTTCTTGTTCGGTAATGTCACCAATATGGTCGTATGCAGCGCTGATGTACCAGTCATTGTTGACGTATTTTCTACAAAATCATCCACTTGTGGTGGTGGCGGTGCAATGGTATCCATGACTTTAGCGTAAAGTGGCGGAGAAGGAAATTTCCCAGGCAATGTAGCAACAATTGCCAATTGATCATTGACTTGTAATGCTTCTCGTTCAGGAATTGCAGTTTCCCAATAACCATATTCATCTGCTTGAACTTTTGTCATAACACCTGATGGATACGTCACAGTGACCCATGCATTTTCAGATGCATCTCCCGTAATAAAATCTTTATCCCGTTCAGTTGAAGACACTGTTGGTCGCTCAGTATGATTTGTGACCATTTCTTGTAAATAAGGTTGTAATTGTTGCATCAATTTCTCTTTTTCAACGACATCCATATGTTGAACGCCTTGAACAATACGATATAGTGGGATGCGATAATCTCGATTTGGCTCCGCTTTCAATCGCTGAATCAGCTGTGTCACATCTTCTTGCATTTGCTCAGCATATCTTTTTTCTGCTGCTTCGGTAGTTTCTCCCTCCGCTATAAAGCCTTTGTCAGTTAATGTGTAAGTGACTGTTTCCTTTTCAGGTTGCGGCAATTTTAATTGCGTATGATTTTCGATACGCCAAACTTGTCGACGTGATTGGGGTTCACGATGTTTAACCGTAATTGTGTCACCGTCTTTCAAATCAAATGTAGCAACTTTGCCTTCAGCTGTCTCATTGCCTATTAATGATTGGTCTAATAAAATCTTTCCATTTTGATTTTTTATCGTAATATGCGCATATTCATCTGTAAAATAAAAATGCGGTTGTACATTGTTTTGACGATAGATCACTTTTTGATGCTCAGGTTGATATTCAATATTCACAAACTCTCGATTAGAAATCCCCTGTAATACAATGCGTTCAGTCATTGCCGTTTGCCTATGTTGGATGGCAGGATATGTCACTATGGCTACGTTTTCCCCTTTTTCTTTCACTATCAAATACGCATGCTCTGGCAACGCTGCGTCTTTTGATAACGGCGCTACAATTTTATATATCCCTGCACGAATTTGTTCAAATTGTGCTTTTCCATTTACAATTGTAGCTTCAGCTACTTGTGTCGTTCCATCTATTAACTTAATCGTACTGCCATCAGGTAAAATCTGCCCTTGCTGATCCACTGTCACCGTTGCATTTGCTTTGATAGAACTCTCTTTTAAATCCGAACTACGTACAAGTTCATAGGCAGTCGCCAAGCCTAACTGCTTCACATATTTTTGACGCTCAGTTTCATTATCAATTAATAACGCTAACGGATAAATGTAACTATTAGGATATGCATTTACAGTATCTTTTAAACTTGTTGGTATATCGATATGATATAAATCAAAGTACGCCAAGCCGTTGTACCCACGATTCGCAAGCCAGTACGTATTGATCCAGCGTGGAACATCTTTTGTTACTGGCCCTTGTGAGGCTTCTTCCCGTATAGATTGAAGCATCTGAGTCAAACCCTCAATTCCCGTCAAACGAACCATCCGAGTCATAAAATCCAATCGATCACGTAAACCAATATTGGCATACGAAAATTGTTTCGAATCCTTTAATATTTGATCATGAATGCGCTGTTGAAAAGCTTGCTGACGGTTCTCATATAACCAACCATTTTTAATGCTTTGAACTTTTGTTTGATACTCATTCGCAAAAATATTGTTCCATACTTCTAGTAATTCCATTCGACTATCGCCGACCATCCAACCATCATACCCGTGCCCCACTTCATGTAAAGCGAGCCATCCTGGTTGTAAATAGCCATGTAATGATGCGCTGTTAGAGCCCATATGATCCCATGTCCAATAAGCTAAACCATAACCATTTTTATCTGCCATCGTAAAATATTTCATTTCCACATTATAATTTGGTGATTGCGGGTCCTCATTTAACCCTGCCCATTGACTATATTTCGAAATGACATCATCATAATAGGCAATCATTTCATCTAAATTTTTAAAAGCGGAACCTTGACTCTGTTTCATTTCACTGATGCGTTGACGGTCTTCTTTTGGAATCAAAAATGAGATATGTTCACCTTCTACAAATGCATAGCTCGCATCTTGCTTTTCCCATTGCGCTTCAAAATCATTTTGACTTTGTCCACGTCGATAAGTAGGCAAAGTGCGTCCTAAATTGTTTTGAATATAGAAATCAACGAGCGGCTGATGATTGAGGCCTCTAGGTAAATTGACAAAGGCCGCACTGTCGATCGCTGCTTCAACACTGACCCATTCTCCAGTTTTAGGGATAACTTTACTTTTATTTTGCTGGCTATCATCCGTCATCAAACTTACGTGAAGCTCATCGTTATTTTGCGGATGAACTTGACGGATATATAATTTCGTATGTGCAGGTACAATCACACCTAAACTTTCACGTCCTTGTCCAATGCCTCTTCCCATCCCTAATGTTTGTGCATTTTTAGGATGGTTCATGACTGGGATACTTTTTTCATAAACTTTCTCTGGAATCTTTTCTACTGTTTTTGGCTGAGCTTGTGCTTGAAGTGCTGGTGCGTGTATGTCTGCTTCATTTGCTTCTGGTACAGATGAATCCGCTGCACGAAAAGTGGTTTCATCCGTTTGTTGACCTATCTCTGCATCTTGCTTATCAGATTGTAGTGTCTTTGTCGTTGTGTCTCGTGTATCTATATCCGCATTTGTAGGTTGTCCCGCTTGCTTATGGTTGATGACTTTCTCTTTATTAACAGTACTTTCTACATGCGTCACCGTTGGCACGTCTACTGGGTCTTCAGACTTGAGCGCTGTATGTTCCCCGGCTTGAGGTGCTTCTTTTCTCTCTCCTGTGTTTACATTGCTATGTGTTATAGATGACACTGATTCAAGGGAAGCAGGTAATTCGGCGGCTTGTGCTGTATGCCCTATATTGATATAAATAAATGAAGCAAACATGACAGAGACGATACCCACTTTAAACTTGCGTATGCCAAATTGTTGCTGTACTTGCTTTTCTGATTTTAAATGATATTTTCTATTCAATATCGATTCACATCCCTATATCTTTATTGATATAAATTAAATTTATCTTAATATATATTATCAAAACATTTTTAGTTTTGGAAGATGTACTGTGGTTATCATTCAAGCAAGTATTTTATTCTTAGAAATAAGGCTGTATCAAAATAGGGTTATAATGCGTAATTATTGTATATCATTTGCATCGTTTAAATGCTTTTTAATAAAATGTTGATTATCATTCTAAAGTCGTATGCAGGGTTATTGCTGAGGCCGCATGTCAATCATCAGCATCATCCTGTATGATGAAAGTATCACACGACAAGAAGGAGGAAAATCATGCGCGTCATTATTCGAGCAACAGTCGCAATTGCAGCCATCCTTGTTGCTGCACATTTCCTAAATCACGAAAATCTCTCTACTATTGATAACTACAAAAATGAATTGGCCCAAAGCCAACCTGTTCAAGAAATATTAAATAGTGGTCCCGTACAAAAAGTTCAAAACTTTGACTTTGAGGAATTCTTACCTTCAGATTTCTTTTAAACCTTTAAAAATCACGTCCAATAGATGATGCGAAAAAGAGGCCGAGCCATTAATCTCATAATAAATAGCGCTAAGATGATTGATAATAAAAATCGTCTTAGCGCTTTCTTTTTTATGATACAACTTTGTATGATATGATTTCGTCACGCGTGTAATAACCACTATTAGTGTTAATAAAATGGTCTTTAATTTATAACGATAATAGATGGTTGATATGATAAGTGATGCTCCCTTGATGTCGATCATGCGTGTGATTCAAGACACGTAAAAAGTCTAAATGCCCTACTTCAGGATAAACAATCGATTTAACTTTTGCACCTAATGCATCAAATTTTTCGTAGGTTGTTTGCGAGTCTTTGTTTGGAAAAATCACATCATCTTCACCTAACAAAAACAGTACTTCTGGCATGTTTTGAATAAGGTCAATATCATCTAAATAATCCGCACGCAACGTATACAACAAATCTGTCATCATCGTATCAACTGGTGCAAGATATTGGGTGAAATTAAACACTTCATTATGTTTTTTCGAAACACCTTGCTTTAAGATAAATTCAGGAATACTTTTGACCATTTTATCTTGCTCACCCGGCTTGATATCTTTAACGAGTTCACTCAGTAACTTAGAAAAACGTAACTCTTTGTAATCAATTTTAGCTGCACTATTTAAATAAATTAAATGCTTGATGGGTAACGTATTATAGCCTGCTAACTTTGTCGCAATTAATCCACCCATTGAATAACCGATAATGGACATTTGCTCAATGTGGCCTGCTTCTACAATATCAACAAGTGCTTCGTTCATCCGTATTGCATATTCTGAGAGATCATACTGACCTCGCTCTAGTCCCGTACTTTCTCCACGTCCAGGTGCGTTAATAAAAATGAGCTGCGCATTTTGAAGATATTCTGCAAATAGTGTCATGATCTTGTAATTCATAATCGCACCATGAAGTAAAACGACCGCATGGGTTGCATTCGGGTCACCCATCGTTACAATTTCAAGTTGTGCTTGATGTGCATTTTCTAACACTTTAATATCCGTTTTGTAATTTTCCAATGACATAAAAATTCCTCTATCTAAGGTCTATTGTTTTATTGATAAATATATTATAGTAGAAAAAAGTTTTGGTCAAAAGACTTAGGACGGATTTTAATATTGCTGAACGCCCCAAAGTTTTTCTTCGCATTTTTGAATAATATATTTTAAAACTTCAATTCGTGCTGTTTTCTTATGATCTGCAGCAACAACATACCACGGTGCAGCTTCAGTATTTGTTTTTTTAATCATATCGTGACTTGCTTCCACATATTCGGCCCATTTATCTCGATTGTGCCAATCTTCATCTGTGATTTTCCATTGCTTATCAACATCTTCTTCGCGCGCTTTAAAACGTTTCAATTGTTCATCTTTATCTAACGACAAGAAAAACTTCAATATGATTGCACCGTCATTGACCCACATTTTTTCAAACGCATTAATTTCATCATAAGCACGCATCCATTCTTGTTCAGATGCAAAACCTTCAACACGTTCAACAAGAACGCGCCCATACCAACTGCGATCAAAAATACCGATATGCCCACTTTTAGGCATGGTTTTCGCAAATCGCCATAAATAATGATGATTGAGTTCGACATCTGTCGGTGCACTAATGGCATTAACTTCATAACCTGTTGGATCCAAATAGGTTCTCACGCGTTTTATATTTCCGCCTTTTCCGGCAGCATCCATTCCTTCATAAACGAGGATTAATGGGATTTTTCTTTCATATAATGCAAACTGCAGTTCACGCATTCTTAATTGAAGTGCTTCAATTTTATCTTGATAGGCTTCTTTTGACACTTTGTTTTTAGGTTTGCCAAATAAATGCGAGTGAAAAGAGGGCGAAAAATGACCGTCTTTCTTATCTTCACGCTTCTGATGCTTGTCTATAGCCTTAGATAAGCGTTCATGCAAATGCTCATACATTGTTATAATCGCATCTTCTCTATCGCTATAATCAATTTCTTTCCACGTTTGATCTAACATCGGTTTTAATGTCTCTAAATAAACGTCTGGTGAAACAATTTGCTCATACTCTTGTGCTTTCCATCGTGTTAAAGGATTCGATTTCATATGCGCAATATGCTTTTGTCGCTTTTCTTCATTAATATGAATAAAAAATTTAATAATTTCGTGATGGTCGTCTTGTAACATGCATTCAAAGCCTTGAATTTCACTTTTAAGGATTTTTTCATCTTTGTAAAGCGGATATTTAATTTGATGAATTTTATAATCCACAAAATGTGAGTACCAACTTCTAAAATAGATATTGATATGGCCTTTCTCGGGTAATGTTTCCCAAAATCGCTGTAAGAAAGGATATCTCAAGTCATATTCAGAAGGGGTTTTTGTCGCAATAAATTTTGTATATTTAGCATCTAAGTTGAGTAGTAAGTCGTTCGTTAAGCGTGTTTTTCCTGATGCAGCTACCCCTTCAAAAACAATCATTATCGGGATGCCAAGTTCGTGGGTTTGTCGTGTGAGTTCCGCAATTTTTAGTCGTAGGGTTTCAAGTTTTTTCATTATTTCACCTCGTCCACTTCTATTAATATATAAGAATATTTTAACTGAATCATGGATTTTTTTCGCCCTTTCTTCAAAAAAAATTAGCTTTACAATTCAAATTTCGTCAATTTCAACCCCCTCTTTTCATTACAGTTTTAATTCATATTGTAATATTTGTAATAAAAGGACGGTTTCAACAATTTTTAAATGCATCGCTAAAAACCTTTCATATCAGCGCTTTATAACGTATTAAACCATTCAGGGTACGACATTTTATATGACAGTTAGATTACAAAAAGAGAAAATGAAAACTGATTGTAATGTTTTGTTATTTACACGTAATTTACAAATAGGTGTTTCGTTGGTAGAGTGTGGTTGTTGAAAATTTTTAGTAAGCTTTTGAAAATGAAAATCTGAAAAATAATTTTTACTGGAGGACTTATTTTATTATGAAGAAAACATTACTTGCATCTTCTTTAGCATTAGCATTAGGAACTACAGGTGTTGCTTTACATTCAGCAGACGCGAATGCCGCAGAAGAAAATATTAATAAAGTAGAATTAGCTCAATTAGCATTAAACAACGATCAATCATTAAATGAACATGCAATTGAAGATGGTGCATACGACTACCACTTCACTGTAAATGGCGTAAACTTCCACTTCTGGTCTGACGGTGTGACATTCGGATGGTCATACGGTTACGGTTCAGGTCAAGAAATGGCACAATCATCAGTAGCACAACCAACTCAAATGGCTGACTACAGTGCACAAGCTTCAGCACACCACGGAAATAATGAAGCTTCAAATGTACAACAATCAAATTACTCAGCACCAGCGAAACAATCAGCACCTTCATACCAAACTTCATCAACTTCATCAAACAGTGCTGGTTCTGTAACATTATCAAACGGCAACACTGCTGGTAGCCACGGTTCAAGAGCAGCACAAATTTTAGCACAACGTACTGGTGTTTCTGCTTCAACTTGGGAACACATCATCGCTCGTGAATCTAATGGTCAATTAAACGCACGTAACGCTTCAGGTGCGTCAGGTTTATTCCAAACTATGCCAGGTTGGGGACCAACAAATACTTTCGATCAACAAGTGGACGCTGCTACAAAAGCATACAAAGCACAAGGCTTAAGTGCTTGGGGAATGTAATTTAACCCAATATATTATAAAAAAGGATTCCAAAATTGGAATCCTTTTTTATGTTTAATGTTATTTTTCAATCGAGTGACACTATCCCTACTATTTTAAAGCTTTATTTATAACTCTAATTCCTATTCCCTCTCACCCCCATTTTCATTTACAAAGAATGTGCCAACTTGTTGAAGTTCATATAACCTTTTTAGTACGTGTCACTGAACTCAATTTTTTATGCTTTATGTGAAATTCATACTGCTTCTAACTTCAATTTCAATAATCTCTCTCTTTTCGTTGTATAAAAAATGATTATATTTTTTGTTTTAAGTAGCAGGTTAAAAGAAATAAGAAGCTACTTTGGCAGTATTTGATCCCATTTATCACTTTCTGATTTTTGATTAAAGTCAAAATTTTCCATTGTTCCGTTTTATAAAATATGAATTACACACTAATGTAAAATAAGACGTCATTTTATCTTTTGTTTCATTTATGTTACATTCACACTTAAAATTGTTTACAATGGTTTATTCCATCATATGAGTGTGCTATGATGCTTTCAGTAACAAAACGAATTCAGAGAGGAAGACTTTTTAATTATGAAAAAATTAACTACTGCTACGATCGCTACCTTGAGTTTAGTTGGAGTTGGCTACATGGCTTCTAATGACGCCCAAGCAGCAGAACTTAATGAAACATCGCACTACACGACAACATATTCAGAAGCAACTCAAGACTTCGTAACAACAGACGTAAATGGTAACAAACACCATACATTAGACGGAAACTGGGATCCATCAATGTTTAACAACCAAGATTATGTTTTTTATACAGAAAATGGTGATGGAACAGTTGATTATTACTACTACCAAACTAACAACCAAAACTACACTTATCACTATGACTACACTTCAGTTGAAACACCTGTAGTCAATACAAATAATAATACAAATACAAACTATCAATACAGTGCATACAATGCACAATCAACAGCAAACGTAACAGTACCTACTACAACAACAAGCCAAGTTAACTACCAAACACAACAAACAGCCACAACAATGACTACTGAAGCACCTACTTATAATCAAGGTACAGTAACTACAAGTGGACGTTCTATCGCAACAACTGCATCTGGATCAAACTTATATACTTCTGGTCAATGTACTTACTATGCATTTGAACGTGCAGGCGGTAAAATTGGTTCAACTTGGGGCAATGCGAATAACTGGGCAAACGCAGCGCGTTCAGCTGGATACACAGTAAACAACAAACCAACTGCAGGTGCAATCATGCAAACGTCTGCTGGGGCATATGGACACGTTGCTTACGTTGAAAGTGTCGGTTCAAATGGTTCAGTAACAGTGTCTGAAATGAACTATGGCCACGGTGCTGGTGTTGTCACTTCACGTACGATCTCTGCAAGCCAAGCTGCAGGTTATAACTTTATTCACTAATCGCTAGTTAATATATAATAAATCGGGACATCAATACTAAAATAAGAAGCGCTAAGATGATTCTTAACAGAAAATCGTCTTAGCGCTTCTTTTTATAATAAAACTGCTATGATATAACTTCGTTTCCTCTTCAATTAAGCCAAATTGAGTTGAGATTTTAGCCCCTAAGCAAGCTGTTCATGTTTTCGTGCACACAGCTATGATATATGAATCATTTCCTTCCATATAATTAGCTACGTGCTACTTTGAAACAAAATCATTGTGCTGAATACATATGCCTTATAAAATAATATTACTTATTGATATAAGGAGGATATATGAAACGTTCCTTATTTTTTATACTTTTTTGTATGACCACGCTAGGGGTGGCTTTTACTGCGCTTCGGAATGACCACACGCTCAAGTCACAGCTCACACATTGGTATACAGCTCAATATGAAAAGTATGTACATCCCGATCGAAAAACACATGGATTTGGAAAGTATAACCATGGTTTATCATTTAATGGTGATTCACGTCATTATGGTATCGATTACGCATTACCTGAAAACACGAAAATTCTTGCACCAACACACGGTACTGTGACACGTACATTTAAAAATAAATTAGGTGGCAATGTTTTAGAGATTCGCGAAGCTAACGGCACACATTATCAATGGTTTATGCATTTAAACCGATATAAAGTTAAAGTGGGTGATACTGTCTCTCCTGGAGAAGTCATCGCACAATCTGGTAATACGGGGGAACAAACAACAGGCCCTCACCTCCATTTCCAACGTATGAAAGGCGGTATTGGTAATCGTTTTGCCGAAGATCCTGAACCCTTTATTAATCAATTGCCACATCAACAACGTAGCCTTTATCGCATTGAATAAGGACATATTGAGAAATCAATGCACCGTTCGATTTCTTAATATGTCCTTTTGACATAGCGTTTTATTTATACCAACGTTTCATATACGTTGTATGCATGCTTATTAATGACATCAGGTTATTCTTCCAAATAGGGATGATGCGTTGTATTTTGATTGCTCACATCATCTTGTTGAATATTGAGATGAATACGTTGCATTTTGCGTTCAACATTTGCAATTTCAAGCGCACATTCTTTCAATGTATGACGATAAACGTCTGTATTGCCATTTGTATTTTTATAATGCAATTTATGTTCTAAACTTGCCCACATATCCATCCCGATTGTACGTAATTGGATTTCAACGGGTGTCTCAACAGTCCCATCTGTCAAAAATATAGGGACTGAAACAACAATGTGTAAACTTTTATAGCCGTTTTGCTTAGGCACTTCGATGTAATCTTTACGCTTCAACAATTTAATGTCTGCTTGTTTTAACAATAGTTGCTCCACAGTATAAATGTCATCGATATAATTACAGACGACTCGAATTCCTGCAATATCCATAATATGTGTTTGTGCAGCTTTCGCGGTAATTTCGATGCCTTTTCTTTTAAGTTTTTGGAGTAAACTTGGTATCTTTTTCACTCGTCGCTCCATATGATGAATTGGATTATGTGCATTTTTGACTTGGAAATCCTCGTCTAGTATCCTCAATTTTGTGCTAATCTCTTCTAAAGCTGCACGATACGAATGTTCGAGTGCTACAAATGCGATAATTTCCTCAGGTTGGTCCAAATGCTTTAAATCCTCAATTCGATAGCTTGCAAATTCATGCTTCAAACTTTGAACATTGATTGGCGCGTTTTTTTCTACAAACATGTTCTCACCCCATATTGATTGGATACGCGTTTTATCATTTTTTGTCTTTACTCCCATGTCATCGATGTTTTCACTACTTACCACTTTACTACTTATGATTGTATTATCGAATTTTTAGCTAAAAATTGCAAAAAAAGTGATAGCAACAGATTCAAATCTGGTCTATTACCATCAATTTGTTCATCAGTCACTATCACTTTAATTATGTGGCAAATGATCTCATTTAAGGAAATGAAAGTTACGTTCATTTTAGCCTTGGGGATGAAGAACATATTCGCAATGAAGCCACTCTTTACACAGCGAATAGCAATGTCTCTTTAGGTTTAACGATATTGAACGATTCTGTCTACATCTAAACGTGCACTTGGACGACCTTCTTGCGCTGCTTTACCAATTGCTACGATCATAACAGGTACATAACGTTGAGGATCTAATCCTAAACCTTCAGCAATTTTTTCTCTTTCAAAGCCACCAATTGGGTTCGTATCATAACCATGTTCACGTGCAACTAACATTAACTGCATCGCAGCTAAACTGCTGTCCACTTTAACGATGTCATTCATTGATTGTTGATCAAGACCTTCATACATACCTACAAAACGTTTAACAAGGTCAACTTTAACATCTTCTGGCATAAAGCCTTGTTCAACTGCAGAACCATAGATTTCTTCTGCATATTCATAATTTAACATATCACCGAAAATAACAATCATCGCTGCAGATGAATCGTTTTGACGTGTATTAAATTGAACAAGTGGACGTAATGTATCTTTACCTTCTTCTGTATCAACTACTACAAAGCGCCATGGTTGCATGTTAATTGATGAAGGTGCTAACGTCGCTTTTCTAATCATCTCATTCATTTCTGAACGTGGAATTTTAACAGATTCGTCAAATAATTTTACCGAACGTCTTCCTGTCATTATTTCCTCAAAGTTTTGATTAAGTGCCATAAGTATCACCTTTCTTTTATTTTTATAATAATCCATTTAATCAAGTGCTATTTGATTATATTTTATACCTTCTTTTGAATCAAGAGAAAAGTGTTATAATAGAAATAATCACTTCTATATACTGGGGGTCTGAAAATGACAAATCAAGATAAAAATTTAAATAAAGAATTATGCTTTTTATTTTATGTCGCTTCCAAAGAAGTCATTAAAAAGTATAGCACGCATTTAAAAAATTATAATCTCACATATACAGGTTATATTACATTGATTTCAATAGAAGATGATGAAGTGATCAATATTAAACGTTTAGGTGACCGAATTTATTTAAATTCAGGTACACTCACACCACTTATTAAAAAGTTGGTTGCTCAAGGATTTGTTGAAAAAATTAGAAACCCTGAAGACGAACGTAACCTTAATATTTCATTGACCGATGAAGGGCGTCAACTGAAGCAACAATTAAGAAATGTCACTGTTGATGCCTGTGCTTCACTTAAATTTGAAGGCAATGATTTGGCAGATATGGTTGGTATTTTACAACGTTTTCTAGATAATAACTTTCCTTCAAATCCAACCGCACTGTAAAACACCAAAATAGGTCGTTGATACACTTCAACTCACCTTGTCACGTTGACTAGGTGAGTTTTTCTTTTTAGCAACTTAGAGTCTCTTCTCTATTTAAAGCTATTCCAATACTTATAAAATAAATATGAAACGCCAACATGCAATGGCGCCTGTGTTAAACGATAAATCGGCCAAGGTAATCTCGGCACAAAATCATGCAAAGCGATTAAGCAAGTCGTTGTTGCCCCTTCTAAACGTCTAAACTCTAACCTTGGAATCCGACCGCTTCTTTTAACAAGCAATCCCCCTGTAATATTGAGTACCACGCTTTTAACAGGATCACTTGTGGTGTCGTGATACATTTGAATAAGGGGTAACTTGAATGGCATTAAAATAATTGTAAAACGTGTTCCATCATAGACACCATTAATCAATCGGCCATTCAATGTCTTAAGAAAGCGACCATACATAGACGTAACACCATCCATGGACACATTTTCAGGAATTTCAAGGGCCTGTATAGAACGTACAGTTTGTGTTTCTTTACTCAGTTGGTAAAGTGCACGTTTTCCCCATTTTAAATGTCTCACTTTTATTTTTTGATGAATCACATCAATATTAAAAGCTGCCAATGTTTGTTCAAGTATAGGATTGAGGTGTGCTTGAATTGCTAAACATTTTTGGACGCCCGCTTGATGCATAGCGGTTGCTAAATTATCATAGATGAGTCGTTCCAAATTGATAACCCGTCCTTGTGTCAAGGCGTTGTTAGAATAATGTGGGTCTCCAATGATAACGACAAAAGCAATATCTTCTAGCGCCTTTCCAACAGCTGCTTTGTTAAATAAATCAATATGGCGTGTTCGCCCATTCGTCGTTTGTGCCATAGTAGGTGACACTTGTACATAAACTTTATGACCTTGCTCCCGCATCATATTTACATATTCATGGGTGTAAGGTTGACCGTCTGTGATGACTAAAGTATTGACCATCCTACTCACTCTTTCGTTTTTTCAATTTAAACGTATTATACCAATTTTTTAATCGATAATGAATCGAATAAGCGCCATAGCGATACTTGATTTCCATATTACTTATCATCAACGTGTTCTACTATGGTAACTTACTTCTTACAAACTAACCTTTCGACGCTCTGTATAAAGATAGGGTTGGAACCGTATCGCTCCAACCCTATCTATAACATAGAATCACTAAAAGCTTAGAATCTTATTTTAAGTTAAGCCCTTTTTCCAATTCATCAATTTGTTTAATTGTCGTAGTCGTTGAACCAGATGCAAAATACCATAATTTTGGATCTACTTCGACAACTTTTTTATCTTTGATTGCTTTTACATTTTTAAGCACATCATTGCAAAGCACCTGTTTAGCTGAAGATTGTTCACCTATCGCTTGACCACGATCCATCGCAAAAATAATACCAGGATTTTTCTCACTGACATATTCGTTTGTCACATTCTGACCATGTCTACTACTCTTAATATTGTGATCAGCAGGTTTAAATCCTAATGTATCATAAACTAAATTACCAAAACGGTCACCAGCGCCAAATGTTGATAATTCACCTTCATTAACAAGTAAATACATTGCTTTTTCATCAATGTCTTTCGTTTTTGCTTTCATTTCATCAATCTTTTGTTCTAAATCTTTAACAAGTTGATTCGCTTTATCTGATTGACCATAAATCTTACCTAAATTTTCAGTGTTTGTTTTCATAGAAGATACATAATTTTTATCATTAGCACCCATATAAATTAATTTTGCATTAGGGGCTGCTTTTTTTAATTCATCAATATTTTTCTGTGACGCTGTTCTTGGTGATAAATAAATAACATCTGGTTTTGCTTTTGCGACAACATCAAAATTAATTTCTTTCAAACTTCCTGTATTCGCATAGCGGTCATCTTTAAACTCATCTAAGAAATCTGGAAGTGATGCATTGCCTTCACCTTTTGGTAACGCGACAATCTTGTCTTCTAATCCAAGGGCTTTCATCGTATCGACCGTACCATAATCAAAAACGACTGCTTTTTCAGGATCTTTATCTAATTTCACTGTATCTTGATATGATTTGTCTTCGCTGCCATCTTTAGCTTCCCCTCTTAAAGTGAAATCATTTTTAATTTCAACCGCTTTTTTGCTATCTGCTTCTTTCGTTTCTTCTTTTTTATCATTGTTTTGATTACCACATGCGACTAAAATCACCATGAGTGTCATCATTAATAATAGACCTAGTTTTTTCATTGTTTTCCTCCACATACTTAAGCTATTTAATCGTGTTGCTTTTAATGATATACATCATTATTCATCAAAATAAATACAAATCTGTTGACCACGAATTTCTTCTATTTTGACATCCATTTCATAAAGTTCTTTTAATACGGCTGTATGAATGACTTCGCGTTTAGGTGCTGCTTTGACCAATTTGCCCCCCTTCAGAGCGACAATACGATCTGAATATACAGAAGCAAAATTAATATCATGTAATACAACCACAATGGTCTTATTGTGAAAAGCAGCCAGTTCACGTAACGTCTGCATAATTTGGACAGAATGCTTCATATCCAAATTATTTAAAGGCTCATCTAATAAAATGTAATCCGTATCTTGCGCAATCGTCATCGCAATATAAGCACGTTGACGCTGACCTCCGGATAACGTTTTAAGATAACGATGTCGAATTTCTTCCAACTTTAATAATGAGAGTGCTTCATTAACTTTTTCTTTATCCTCTTTCTTTAAATAGCCCTTCGAATAAGGAAAGCGACCAAAATTAACGAGCTGTTCAACGGTAATATTTAACTCCGTATGATTGGTTTGTTTCAGGATGGATAAACGTTGCGCAAGTGTCTGACTTTGATACGTTTCAATTGCTTGTCCCTCGATTTCAATAGATCCAGAATCAAATGAACTCAAACGACTCATTGCTGAAAGTAATGTACTCTTTCCAGCCCCGTTCGGACCAATCAAAGATGTTAATTTTCCTTTTTCAATATCAACATCAATATCTTTGAGTATCTCTTTACCATCGATAGATTGGTTTAATCCTCGAATACAAATCATGCCGCTGTCCTCCTTCTCATTAATAAGTAAATAAAGTAAATACCACCAATTAAATTAATCAGTATACTCACTTGTGTTGTTGCTTCGAATAAGTGTTCCACAATCCACTGTGCTAAAAATAAACTAATCCAACTGATACAAATTGTTGCAGGTAATATATAGCGATGCTCAAATGTTTTCATTAACTCATGGGCTAAGTTAATTGTTAAAAGACCTAAAAAGGTAATCGGCCCCACTAAAGCTGTTGCAATAGCGACTAATAGTGCGACAAGAATTAACAGTAAGCGTGTGACCACATTGTAATTCACACCTAAATTAATCGCTTGGGCTCTCCCTAATAAGAGAACGTCTAAATAAGGAATAATTGCCACTGTAATACCAAGCAATACAAGTAACACAACCGCACAAATCATTACAAGCGGTGTTTGAGATGCATCAAAATTTGCAAACATGGCACTTTGCACGGCTAAGAAATCTTCTGGGTTAATTAAGAGCTCAAGAAAACCGGTGATACTTCTAAAAAATGTCCCTAGAATAACACCAATCAGTAAAATAAAATAGACAGAAAACTGACCGAATTTGAAAATGACTTCAAATAAAAGCAATGCAAATATGACCATAGCAATAAGCGATATTGAAAAATTTAAATAAAAAGAATGAACTAAGACTGAATTCACCCCAAATACAAATAATATCAATACTTTACTAAACAAGTAGACAGCATCTAATCCCATAATGGACGGGGTTAATAGTCGATTGACGGTAATCGACTGAAAAACAACTGTCGATGCGGATATCGCAGCGCCAACTAATAAAATTAAGAAAAACTTTCTAAGTCGACTTGAAATTTGGTATGCAAATATTTCGAAATCAATTCCGATTAATAAATACATCAAAGCTGTAATCACTGTACCTATCATTAGAAAGATAAGTGTTCTCAAAGGTTTATTGTTCATAATGTCGACGTCCTTTCATTAACATCACAATAAAAACAAATGTGCCAAAAATACCAATCGTTAATCCAATATTGATTTCGTATGGATAAACGATAAGACGTCCAAAAATGTCAGAAATCATCACAAAAATCGCGCCAAGAAGCGCTGTTTGTGGCAACGCATTTTTTAAATGATCACCTTTAAAAATTGAAACAATATTCGGTACAATTAACCCTAAGAAAGGTAACGTCCCAACAGTGACTACAACAAGCGCAGTCATCGTGGCAGTAATAAACAAGCCTATATTCATAATCCATTCATAATTTAAGCCAAGATTTTTACTGAAATCACGTCCCATTCCAGCAATCGTAAATTGATTTGCAAAAATATATGTAACAATGAGTAGCGGTATACTCAAATACAAAACTTCATAGCGCCCGCTCGTAATTATCGCGAAATTACCATTTAGCCAATTGCCAATACTCTGAACAGCGTTTGTTCTTAGTGCAATAAAGGTCGCAAAACTAGAGACAATCCCACCAAGCATGATGCCGATGAGCGGTACAAAGATCACATCTTTGAACTTAATCCGTTGCACAATTTGAACAAACATAAATGTTCCAAATAAGCTGCATAAAACGGCGAAAACCAATTTTAAAAGGATATGTTGTTTTGGGAAAAAGATAAGTGATATTAAAATGCCTAATTTTGCCCATTCCATCGTCCCTGCAGTCGTTGGACTCACAAATTTGTTTTGCATCATTTGTTGCATAATGAGGCCTGCAAGTGCTAGAGCACTCCCAGAAATTAATATACTTACTGTTCTTGGTATTCGACTTGCCCATAAAATATTCAGTTGATGCGCATTAAATTGAAATAGCTCAGTGATAGGGACACGACTCACACCTATAAATAAAGAGCAGACAGTGAGCACACTTAGGATCAAGAACAACACATAAACATTCATTATCACGCGCATTATTCTGGCTCCTTAAAAAGCAAAATATTGATAATGATTTTCATTATCAATAAAATTTTAGCATTAAGCCAACTTTTACACAATATTAAATTTAAATTTTCAATTAAGCTTAAATCCAGTTCTCATTTAAAAATAATTGTTAAATACTTATCAACGTTCATCACAATGTGAACATCAAAATGAAAAAGCCACATCATTTCGCGCACACTGCATTTAAGAATACAGCTTTATTGCAAATGATGTGGAAATTGAAATCTGCATATGATAATTGTCAGCAGTGAACATAGAAACGCGGTTTGACTGCGTGATGCAATGTCCATCTTAAAATACAGCTCAAAAGAACTCCAAGTGTTTGAGCAACCTACTCAAAACGTCATTGTCAGTTGTCATGATGATACATCCTTAATGCGAGTCTACATCAAGCTATAAATAAACATTAACATAATTGTCAGCGTTGTAATAACGGCTGTAATCACCGCCCAATTATTCGGACTGATTTTACCAGGTTTTGCTGTACGTTTAAACGCACGAATGGTAATGACCCAAGCTATCACCGTTAAAATCGATAAAATCACTATAAAGAACATGGTGTTCACTTCCTGCACCTCCAATGTCATCTCGTGAATAATATCATATTATCATATTTATCAATATAAAATTAAAAAAATCGTCATGGCGCGTAGGGGTAGCCATGACGATTCTTTATTCATTAATAGAACAACATCAATAAGATTGGAAGCATAACGGAACTTAAAACGGCAGATAAAATCATGCCGATTGAGCTAAATGCGCCTGACTCTAAGTCCATCTCTAAAGCACGTGCAGTACCAAATGCATGAGAAGCATTACCAAATGTCATCCCACGTGCGATAGAAGTTTGAAAATTCGTCATGCGCACAAGTGTTGCACCTATCATACTTCCGACGAGACCAGTAGCAATAATAAACATAATTGTCACTGTATCTTCGCCGCCGAGCTGATGTGACACTTGCACTCCGACCGCGGCTGTAATCGACCGAGGTAACAAAGTCACGATATCTTCGCGACCGTAACCGAGTAACTTTAAAGTAAAATAAATTAGGGAAAAGTTTAAAGTGACCGCAGTTAACACACTCACGAAGATTGTTTTGAAGTATTTTAAAATCTTGTGACGATTTAAGTACAATGGAAAAGCCAAACAAACGACGGTAGATCCGAGTAATTGATTAATCCATTGTCCCCCAACCATATAACTGTGATAATCGAGACGAAATAAGAGTAATATAATAATGACACTTATAGATGTGATTAAAACAGGGTTAAGAATAGGAAATTTAAACTTTGTATATAATTTTCTAGACAGTATATACATCACGACTGTCAACGCAATCATTGCAACGCCCTGTAAAAACATCATGATTGCTCATGCCCTTTGCGAAATACACGTCCTGTTGTCATTTTTTCAGCAACTAAACCTGAACTATAAGCGACAAGTACAGTCCCTAAAACAACAAGCGAGAAAAAGACAACGAAGTTTAAATTTAATTCAGAAACCACATCCATCACGCCTATCACAGAAGGAATGAAGAAAAACACCATCGTAGCGAGTAGAAAATTTGCGCCCTCTTTAATCCATTCTACTTTCACGATTTTGAACTGCAGTAAAATAAAAAATAGGATTAATCCAACAATACTTCCTGCAAGTGGGATGTGAAATAATTGTTGAATCCCGTTACCTAATAATGTAATGCCGTATATGATGAGTAATTGTGATAACACTTTAAAACACTTTTTCAACTTAATCATTTCATCCACCCTTCTCTTCATTCGAATGATTCTATTGTAAAGGGTGATGATACATAAGAAAAATATTGGTTTTTCATATCAATCATTACTTTTGTCTATGATAACGCTATCTCCTTGTTGTGCCAATGGCAGATGGATATTTAGGTAGTCCAAAAAAGTTTTTGTAGCATGGTTAAGATGCACATCTTTTTTCCATATCACACCCATCTCCCAATCTAACGTGACATCACTCAGTTGTAAGACTCTGATTTCTGGATTTTGAGCAATGATACGCACGATGTTCTCAGGCAATATACTAATCCCCATCTTGGCAGTAATTAAATGCTCAATAAAACGCCATTGCGAAATTTTAGAAACAATATGCGGAACGAACCCCGCTTGGCGTGTTACCGCAATGATTTTATCATTCAAATAAAAATCCTCGTTAAACATCACAAAATCTTCGTCTTTTAAATCAGAAATTGTCACACTTTGTTGGTGTGCTAACGGATGGAGATGATGCATCACCACTTCAAAGCGCTCTGAATAGAGTGGGAATGAATCGAATTCTTGGTTATTTACTGGTAATGACGTTAACCCTAAATGGATATCATTGTTTCTCACTTGAGCTTCAATCGTTTTCCCGCCGTTCTCATTCAGATTAAAAACGACATCCGGATACTTTTGATGAAATTCTCCCAACACTTGTCCAAATCTTTCCATATCCATAATGGCAGATAATCCAATGGAAACATAACCTTTCTCTATTCCGAGTAAACTACTGATTTCAAAAGGTAAGCTATCATATAAATTTAATATTTCACACGCTTTATTAAAGAAAACTTCACCCACATCCGTTAAGTTCAGTTGCCGCTTCGAACGATCAAATAATGGCTCTCCTAATTCTAATTCTAGCTCTTTGATTGCCTTACTAATTGTTGGCTGTGCAATATACAATGTTTCCGCTGCACGTGTCATCCCTTCTTGACGTACAACTTCTACAAAGTATTTCATTTGTTTGATATCCAAACGATAACCCTCCATTCTTTCTCTTTATTATAGCCCAATGCCTCTTACAAATTGTAACGTGCACAACGGTCTCACACAAATTTTGACACGCTTACACTTTAAAGATAATATAATACTAATTTTACATATTTTTTACCTTATAAAATGGAGATATGCTTATGACATTACCTAAATGTGAATGTCGTGTTTCCGATTATACTATTATTGCTCATGCACTATTTAGATGGTAAAAAATCGGACTTATGCTTATATACGTTTTATTCCTACCGACACACGTGGTACCCATTCTGCACTAGACAGTTGGGTGCCGATTGGGGCAGAGCTCATATCGCGGCTATTTTTAATCATTGGTACGTTACTCACACCGCTTATGATGTCAGGTTTAGTTTTAGCAACAGTCGTAACAGGCTTTCTATTATTACTCTCAACCGTCAAACGTTATAAAGTGGTTTGAAAAAGTCCACATTTAAAAGGCTGGGATGCATTTAAGTTTTCCCAGCCTTTTCTATCACTTTTTTACACTATGCCTATAACAAATATAAAAACTACGCTTCGCTGTAACTAAATGGTGACTCGATGTAATTGTACTGGCGTTTCAACACCTCGTCTGCATATTTACAAATTCTATACATACGTATTCCCTTTTATAGCACTGATGAATAGTGTTGTCATTTTAATTAAATCCCTTTTCGTTTGATTTGCTGACTTAAAAATACTGTGATAAGTACGCCATTCAGGATAGTGAGCCCTTTAAAAACAAATGAGCTAGAAGATATGAAAAAGGCGCTGTCCCACTATAATCGCTGACGTGGGACAATTTTCAACTGCATCATCTAAATTTTCCAAGTCACATTCAGGTATTTGCGCCGTGCCACTATTACAATCTAAACACATGTACGCTATCCCTTGGGCATCATACTGAAACAATCGAGGCGCCGCAGCACCACAAGCTGAACAAGAAATACACACTTCTCTGTCTACATACGCATAATAATGCATCAACTTCCCTCCTTGTTCCTTAAATACAAACAAAAACACATAATATATTTATTTATATCTATTATTTTTTATATTATATAAATAAAGCAATATAGAGTCAACACAGTAATTCTCCTTGTTTCAGGAATTCTACCAAAAAAACCCTTCAGACAACGAATGCCTGAAGGGAAAATATATTATAATTATATAAATCATTGAAGATATTTATTATTTTATAATCAATACAGGGATATTGACACGCTTCGCAATTTTATGTGTAACATGTCCTAACACATGCTTAATATCTATTTCGGAACGTTTATTACTCATGACTACAACGTCATAGTCTGCATTTTCAACTTCATTGACGATTTCTTTCGTAGCTGCACCTGTCGTAAACTTGACATCATATTTTAAGTTGGCATCGTCTAAAGATTTTAAAAATGGTTTCATTTCATCTTTTTTCTCTTCAACAACTTCTTCAAAATGCTTGCCTTGGTATCGTACATAGTTTGCAAGTTCCGTTTCAGAAATAACATTAAAAATGACAATTTTATATGCAGAATTTTCACCTGTTAATTTCACTAATTGCTCAGGTACATTTTTAAAACTATTACCGAAATCAAATGGAACTAGAATATTTTTGAACATATCCAATCCCTCCTCATTATTAGCATTCCCCAATATATTAAATAACAAACAATATAACTGAGAAATAAATACTTCTATCACATTTATTCTATCATTATGATAACGCTTTCTCAAATAAGAAGAATAACTTAATCAATTGAATTTTAAATTAAAAAAGCACAATGCGAGTAGCCGATGAGATCTCGACATTCACATTATGCTTTAGTTCATCTATTCATTTTTAAGATGCGAGTTCCATTACATCAAACGTATCGGTAATTTCTTGATAGTCCAAATTATGTCCCACTACAATTAAATATGGCTTCATCGGAATCGGACACGGTTTGATTTCTAAATTACCAGGTGTATATTGGACAACACACGGATTCTCACAATCTTTAAGATATACAAATCCTTTAATACGATAGATATCTTCTAAACCTTGTAGCCCTTCAATTAAGGCTGTTTGTTGCACAGGCGCCTCGAATTCGTACATCAAGTGTGATAATTGCCCATGATGATGCACACTGGAACGTTCATTGACTTGACACTGTGATTGATGTTGGACTTCGTTTAAAGTCAGCTCTCCATAACTTGTTAAAATATAAGGAATATTCGGATATGTTTGCTGAATTTCATCCACCACAGATAACAAGGCCTCGTTATTTAATAAATCTATTTTATTTAAAATTAAGTGACTGCAATAGCGAAATTGTTCAAATATTAAATGATGCACGGATTCTGGTAATTCTTTTTTCTCATAATAGGCTGCTACGTCAACGAGACCTAACATCGTGATATCTTCAATATAAGGCGCAAGCACAGGGGTCATACATGCATCAAAGACCCCGATAGGGTGTGCCACACCACTACATTCAACTAAGACAATATCAGGTTGGTACGATAGATACAGCTCATGCAATTGTTGAGATACATCTTCCTTCAACTCACAACAAATACAACCATTGACTAGGACTTCCATTTGAACATCTTCTGTAACAAGATGTTCGTCAACACTTCTTGCACCAAAATCATTCATAATTACAGCCGGTTTCAAATGATTGTCAAGGGCGTCTTGGACTAAATAATTGAGCGTCGATGTTTTTCCGCCACCTAAAAAGCCTGATAATATGACAATATCCATCTAAATCCCCCCATCTTTCATCCAATCACGGAATACTCGACTTCCCGTTGTGGTTTGTTGACCTTGATACTTACCATGATAAACAGCTTGGGGTTTCGTTTTCGTTTCAGCTAAAACAATTTGACAAATTCTTTGACCTTGCTCAATTTCTAAAGGAAAATCATTCGCATTATATAATTCTAGCGTAATCTTTCCTTCAAATCCTGGATCAACCCATCCTGCGTTTTGAATAAAGAGACCTGCACGACCAATTGAACTTCTACCTTCTATAAAGCCAGTTAATTGTTCTGGCAAAGTAATATATTCTTCCGTTGTAGCTAAAATAAATGCATGTGCAGGAACAACAACATGCGATTGATTGATCGTTTCGTAATCAATCGGCTCACTCATTCGCTGCACACCATCTTTGGGTGGGAGTGGCTTTAAAAAATGTTGCCCTAACGTGAGGTCAACAGAAGCGGGTTCAATATGTTCTTCTACTAATGGTTCGATTTTAAGCATGTTGCGTTTTAGATATTCCTTTATATCATTATCTGACAATATCACGCTCAACACCTCTATTTCTTTATAATCAATCATTATTTTTCTGAAAATTTATAGCCTAAATAATTTACCATGTATAAAAAGTTCATACAAGCATTTTAAAGATTCAAATAGTTTGGTCTGTTTTCAATTCGGAAAATTATCACAAAAAAATGAAAAAACATACGATAATTTACAAAAATATCAATTTTTTTGTGTTGTTTTCATTTCTCTTGTGCGTATGTATTCCATAGCTCAGTTCGTTTTGACTGCAAATTAATATCCTTCACTTAACAAAAGGATTAAAAAATATACCCTACTCTGTTTAAATTTAAACTCATTTGTAGAGAATTAAAAGTAAAAAATGTTATACGTTTTAAATTTTTGCATATGAGGGCAAAGTTTTTATACATCATCGTTCAGATAATATCTCTACACAAAAGCACAACATTAAATATATGAACGCTAAAAAAGCAGGATGACGGTTGCCATCCTACTCCGATATAAAAATTTTTAATAAATCCATCAAAATGCATTGATGACTCTAAATCACTTTAAAATAAGAAATAACGCTGCGCTAATGGAAGTTCTATTGCCGCTTCACTTGTAATTTTATTGCCATCTACAAAGACTTCGTACGTTTGTGGATCGACATCAATTTGTGGCATCGCGTTATTATTAATCATATCTTTTTTAGAAAGATTTCGTATGTTATGTACAGGTTTGACCTGCCGTTTTAAATCGAGCTGACTGCGAATATCATCGTCATACGCTGCCTGAGAAACAAAGGTGATTGCTGTATTTTGTATATTAGTGCCATATTGCCCATACATATGACGATATTTTACCGGTTCAGCTGTTGGAATGGATCCATTCGCATCTCCATTTGCTGCGACATTGATCATGCCACCTTTAATGACTATTTCTGGTTTGACACCAAAGAAACGTGGATCCCATATCACTAAATCAGCTAGCTTTCCTTCGTCTACTGAACCCACATAATCAGAAATGCCATGTGTTATTGCGGGATTTATCGTGTATTTAGCGATATAACGTTGAATTCGACGGTTATCATTGTATGCTCCATCGCCTTCAAGTGGGCCTCTTTCCTGCTTCATTCTGTGCGCCACTTGCCATGTGCGGATGATCACCTCGCCCACACGACCCATTGCTTGTGAGTCAGAACTCACCATACTGAAAACGCCCATATCTTGTAATACATCTTCTGCAGCTTGAAGCATTCGATGGATATACCAAGCGCCTGGTGAAACAGTTGTAGCATTGGTACCTTCTGAAGTTCCTGTACCACCACCAATGTGCGTCGTAATACCACTTTCTAATGCAACCTCTGCTTGTTCAGGGTTAATGAAGTGCACATGTGTATCAATACCGCCCGTAGTTACAATTCGACCTTCTGCTGCAATGACATCTGTCGAAGCGCCAATAATAATATCAACGTCATCCATAATGTCTGGATTACCCGCTTTACCTAACTTCATAATTCGTCCATCTTTCACACCAATATCACATTTAATCACTTTGTTGTAATCAATGACAACCGCATTGGAAATGACAAGATCAGCAACTTGTGGATGCGCTCTTGTAGCGTTTGGATTTTGACCCATGCCATCACGAATGGATTTGCCACCACCAAAAGTGACTTCATCGCCATAATTGGCATAATCTTTTTCTACTTTCGCAAATAAATCTGTATCTGCCAGACGAATCGAATCTCCTACTGTAGGCCCATATAAACTGGTATATTGCGCATCTGTCATTTTAAAACTCATTTGTCTTCACTTCCCTCTTCGACATTTGGTGGCGTTACCTTTGATGTATCAATTGGACCATCTACAAGACCATGAAAACCATAAATATGTTGACGCCCCGCGTAACGTACAAGGTAAATTGTCTTTTCATCTCCAGGTTCAAAACGCACAGCAGCCCCTGCAGGAATATCTAAATGTTTTCCGTAAGCATCGTCACGATCAAACGCGAGTGCAGGGTTCACTTCATAAAAGTGATAATGTGAACCGACTTGAATAGGACGATCACCAGTATTTTTAACATTGATTTTTGTTTTTTCTTTACCCTTATTAATTGTAATTTCCGACTTTTTAACAATGATTTCACCAGGTTTCATGCTTATTCCTCCTATACAATGGGATGATGAATAGTTACCAACTTTGTGCCATCAGGAAATGTGGCTTCTATTTCAATGTCAGTCACCATGGCATCAACGCCCTCCATGACATCATCTTTTGATAAAATTTCCCTTCCATAACTCATTAATTCGGCGACGGACTTCCCATCTCTTACCCCTTCTAATACTTCATAACTAATTAAGGCAACTGCTTCTGGATGATTTAATTTCAGCCCTCGTTCTTTTCGTCTACGCGCTAAATCCGCTGCGACGACGATCATTAACTTGTCTTGTTCTCGTTGTGTAAAATACATGTCAGTCCACTCCTTAACAATGTGAAAATAAGTGATTACTCCTCTCATTATAGTGTCTTACATAACCACTTTCAAACAATAATGTTATTTTATAAAAGCTTTTAAGTGTATTTTATTTTATAATATATTTCTTTCATTAGTTTTAATGTTATTGTAATATAGTGGTTATATACGCTGTTAAAGTGGTAAAGTCAAAGCATATTCAGAAACAATATCAAAAGAAAGAAAGGCGTGAAAAAACATGCCAACATGGATACATACTTTTTTCAAAAACATCTCCCAAGTCGTGCTATTAGAAAATACTTGGACAGGTCTCATTATTTTAATTGCTTTATGGATTGGCAATTGGAAAATCGGATTAGCTGCAATGGTCGGTAGCCTACTCAGCTTATTAACCGCCCGTTTTTTTAATTATACAGAAGCGGAAATTCAAGCGGGACTTGCTGGTTTTAATCCTGTATTAATTGCTATTGATTTAACGCTTTTTTTAGTGTGGTCTTGGCAAAACGTGATGATCATTTTAATTTGTATTTTACTTGCGATGCCTATTGCTCAAGCAATTAAAAACTTCTTAAAACCTTTCCATTTGCCAGAGCTGACAACGCCATTTGTCGTTCTAACATGGATTGTTTTATTAATGTCTCGACAGTTTAAGTTTATCCAAACGAATGTAGCGGTCTTACCATTAACCTCGCACATTCACATTGATTTAAACACACCTTTCCATCCAGTGCTTGCTTTTTTTAACAATGTGAGTCAAATTTTCCTTATTGAACATGTGTTAAGTGGACTTTTGATTGTCATTGCTTGTTGGATTGCTTCTCGACGTGCAGGTCTCTATATCCTTGTAGCCAATTTATTAGGCTTACTTCTTGAATTCTTTTTGGGCGCAGATATCGGCAGCCTTAATGAGGGTCTATTTGGTTTCAACTTAATGCTAACCATCATTGCTATAGGTGTTACATTCCGTTCAGAAAACTATTTTCATCCTATTCTTGTCTTTGTATTGGCAGTTATGATGACACCGATGATGTATGCAGCTATTGCAACATTCTTCGAACCTATAGGACTCCCTGCATTAACATTCCCATTTATTTTAGTGACATGGACATTGTTACTAGCTGGTCAAACCCCACGTCCAAGTCAAATTAGATAATCCTCATAAAAAAGCGTCAATCACTGCAACTAAGTTAAAAACTCAGTATGCTCGTATTGACGCTTTTAAAATCAAATACATTTCTGTAGTTACGTTAAATTAAACTTGATATCTATTCATTTTTCACTTCTTCAAAGTAAGCTTCATCTAAATGATTGATGACTAAATGTTCAATTTGTAGTGTTGTATGCGCCAAACCATATTTTTCTTTCAACAATGTTTCAAGCTCATTGATCGTTTGATACGCATCCTCACTACTTCGACTATCCAAAACGACATGGGCACTAAGTGAATAGTGCTCTGTCGTGATTGACCATAAATGGAACTCATGGACGTCTAACACTTGGTCAACGGATTTCATCGTTTCCATAATTTCATCTGTATCTAAATGTTCTGGTACAGATTCCATTAAAATCAACCAGGCATTACGCATGATTTTATACCCGCCACGCAAAATCACCAGCGCAATAATCATACTCAAAATTGGGTCAATTAACTGAATACCTGTAAAATAAATCAATACTACTGCAATAATGACACCGATTGAATTTAACAAGTCTCCCATAAAATGCCACAGCGCACTTTGGATATTAATATTATTTTCACTCTTCAATGACCGCACTAAAATGACGGTTAGTACTATATTTATAATTAAACCAATTGTAGCAATGACAAGCATTAAACCACTTTCTACTGGCTTTGGAAAAATAATCCGTACGATCGCTTCATAAAAAATCCATATCGAAATCACTGCCAACGCCAAACCATTTAAAAAAGCAGCAAGAATTTCGAAACGCAAATACCCAAATGTATATCGTGCAGTAGGTTTGCGGCTCGCAAAATAGACAGCAAGCATCGATAAAGCAAGTGCAAAGACATCGCTTAACATATGGAACGAATCAGATAATAACGCAAGCGAATTAGAAATTATCCCTCCAGCAAATTCAACAACTGTAAAAAAGAGCGTAATAATAAGTGACAACCACAAAGTCATTTTGGAATGCGTCTGTTTTTTTCTATGCTCCACGTGATGAAAATAGTTTCCTCTTGACATCGTATCCCTCCTTGATAATTTTTCTCACTACCCATAAACGACACGAGGTGAATACGGTCTCACCGCATTCACCTCATTTTTTCGACTAAGCTTTGAAATTATCATCCATTATTTCTTCATCTTGTTGATATTGTTGGTATGACAAGTATGCCACACCTGCCAACACTGCTACCGCAATACCGCCAAAAATGTATGCAGACAATTTATAACATTGTTTCATAATACAAGCCTCCAGTTCATTCTATTCTAACATACCACTGTGCCAACAACTACAAACATGCTTTAGAAATATATTCTTTAAAAAACATCTATTTTTTAAAGAACAAATATTTAAAGGTACTTAATTTAAAAAATTTTGACAATTATTTGAACTTAATGTATTATTTATATATCCTTTTTGAAAACCCTTTCAAAAAAGAAAAATTATAAGGAGGCTTCTATATGTCGGTTTATTTAGCACAAATTCTTGAGTGGTTACCTCGCATACTGATTAATATTTTTATTTAACTTTGGCTAACTTTTACAAAGAATATTCAAATGAGGTGAGAAAAAATGAAACAAAAACATGTCTACAGCATTCGTAAATTTAAAATCGGGGCATCATCAGCTGTTATTGCTTCTTTCTTTTTCATCGGGCTATTACAAACGCCTGTTTCAGCTGAATCTACATACGGGGGTCAAAAGCCAAGTGACGCTTCTCATCAAACACATGTCCAATTAGAAAAACAACAACCTTCTGATGAGGAATCACAAAAATCTTTAAAAGATACAGAAACATATCCAAATAACGGTGTATCTCATACTCAAACCGACGAAAACACACGCGCTCAAAACAATCAAAAAGAACAAACATCTAGCCATGACACGACATCATCTGTACCTTTGACTTATGCTTCAAAAACTGAAAATCATGTCAAAGCACCTCAAGCGGCTCAACAACCTTTGAATTCTCCTGTCAAAGCACCTATGCCTAAACCATCAAATGAAGATACGCCTTCAACGACACCATCAGATGCAAAACAAACACAAAGCCCATATACCGTTCAACCCACATCATCAGCAACTTACGCAGTAAAAGATGAGAAAACTGCTGCGCCCCAAACGCTTAAATCAAATGAATGGACGAAACCTCATGTCGGACAGCCTGTCAAAACGGATTTAGCTTCAACAAGAGAACAAGAGAAAGCGACAACACAAACGCAAAGTCGCCAACGCCAAGCTGAAAAATTAAATGAACAACCAAGTCAAAAAGCGAAACAAAATTATTATAAAAACCGAGACCCCATTGTTTTAGTTCATGGCTTTAATGGCTTTGTTGATGATAAAAATCCTACTGTCCTCTCACATTATTGGGGTGGAGAAAAGCTCAATATTCGTCAATATTTAGAAGAAAATGGCTACAACACTTATGAAGCAAGTGTAAGCGCATTTGGGAGTAACTATGACCGTGCTGTAGAATTGTATTACTACATTAAAGGCGGTCGTGTTGATTACGGTGCAGCTCATGCAGCGAAATATGGACATGAACGTTATGGTAATACATATGAAGGTATATACAAAGATTGGGAACCTGGTAAAAAGATTCATCTTGTAGGTCATAGCATGGGGGGGCAAACAATACGTGTGTTAGAAGAACTACTACGTAATGGAAGCCAAGAAGAAATTGAATACCAAAAGGAACATGGTGGTACAATCTCGCCTTTATTTAAAGGTGGACACGATAACATGGTCGCTTCAATTACTACTTTAGGTACGCCTCATAACGGAACACACGCAGCAGACTTACTCGGTAATGAGCCTATCGTAAGACAATTTGTATTTGATTTCGCAGCTGCATTAGCTAAAAATGATGCACGTGTCGACTTTGGTCTCAACCAATGGGGACTTAAACGTAAACCTGGTGAAACGGATCAAGCCTATACGCAACGCATCAAAAATAATAATAAACTGTGGACAACAAAAGATAATGGTTTTTATGACTTAACGCGTGAAGGTGCAAGTGAGATCAATAAACATACTTCACTCAATCCAAATATCGTTTATAAAACTTATACAGGAGAAGCGACACACGCAACGCTGTCAGGTAAACAAAAAGCAAATCGCGATCTATTTTTAACATTTGCTTTAACAGCTAACGTTATCGGCAAAGTTCCTGAAAAAAATTGGCGTGTCAATGATGGTCTTGTATCTGTTGTTTCTTCTTTACATCCTTATAACCAAGCATGGACAAATGCTACAGACCAAATTCAAAAAGGAATTTGGCAAGTGACACCGGTCCTTGAAGGTTGGGATCATGTCGACTTTGTCGGTCAAGATACGAATGATACGAATCATACACAAGAACAACTTCAAAATTTCTGGCTTAATATTGCAGATGATTTAGTTAAAACAGAAGAAGTTGTAAAATAATAAGGAGGCGATGCATAGTGAGTGGAACACCATTAGAATTATTACTTTCTTTATTTAAAGTATTAAGAAACATCTTCAAATTCTAATATCAAAATGAACTGATAGGATTTTTGCGGTTGGTGTAACGATGCACCAACCATTTTTTGCGCGAGAAAAGCTTGAATCACCTGCGCTTTATATCATCATGTGGACACAAGAAACTAACATCTTATAAAAGTACAAAAACATAAAAAATGACTAGGACCACACATGCGCTCGTTTTAAGCGCTGCATAACCCTAGTCATCTTTTTAATGAAACCGTGAAATTTATTTGATAATATCAATCAATTCTTTTTTAGCTGCGGCTCTTGCAGGAATCCATCCAAATACAATACCAATTAACGTTGATACTCCTACCGCAAGTACGATAGAACCAAAGCTAACTGCACTTTGTATATATTCCGGTGTAACGACATCGACTAGCTGTGCAATCAATATCCCAATGATTAAACCAATGATACCGCCGATCAAACATAGAATAACACTCTCAATTAAAAATTGTAATTCTATATCACGACCTTTTGCACCAAATGCACGTCGAATTGCAATTTCTTCTGTCCGTTCTGTGACAGAGATGTACATCACATTCATCACGCCAATACCCGCTATAAATAGTGAAATCCCTGCGACAGCAGCAACAAAATAGGTGATTGAATCAAATATCTTGCCAATCCCTTTCATTAATTCTTCGGTATCTGAGTATTCATATTGCCCTTGATCAATCGCTGCCCCCTTTTTGTTCAGTTGATCAGCCACGCGTGTTGCAATTTCTTTTTTATTCGCATCTTCTCCAATTTTTAGCACAAGCTGTGGAAATGCAGATTTTAGATGAGGTAAATAAGTCTCTACTGTCTTTGTAGGGATTTGAACAGCATCTGAGAGCTGTGCTTTATCCTTTACACCTACGACTTCAAACCCCATATCATCTATATAAATCGTTTTGCCTTTCACATTACCTTTAAAAAGTGTGTCAGCCACTTCTGATGAGATGACAGCCACACGTTGTTTTAAAGCATTGTCATCTTTTGTAAAACCTTTTCCGTCAGAAACATCTGACACCGATTCGCTTTTAACGACTGCAATATCTGTTTTCTTACTAACCGTTTTTGCTTCAGATATTAAACCTGAGCTTTCATCTTCTTTAATACTTGCATCTTGAACACCTTTCACTTGGCGCGCAATATCAATTTCCGTTTCAGTAAAAGGAGAATCTTTAATAGGCTCGAAGTCGTCAGGCATAAAGCTCACTAACGCTGTGTCTTTTGCAGCCCCTGCATCACTAAACTGCTCATTCGCTGTCTTTTTAAAACCATTCCCTAAAGACATAATGGTAATAACCGCAGCTATACCTATTATAATTCCAATCATGGTAAAAATATTACGACGCTTGTTTTTCATAATTGACTTCAATGCAACGTGTATAATATTACCGAAATAGGTCATCGTTTCAACACCTCTTCTTTTTGAACACGACCATCGAGGATATGAATCACACGATCCGCTTGTTCAGCTACTTTAGGGTCATGTGTCACCACAATCATTGTGGTCCCTTGTTCTTTATTGAGTTGTAAAAACAATGCCATAATGTCTTTTGAAGTTTTTGAATCAAGCGCTCCTGTTGGCTCGTCAGCAATAATAAACTTCGGTTGATTCACAATGGCTCTCGCAATCGCTACACGTTGTTGTTGTCCGCCTGAAAGCTTATTGGGCACCAAGTTTTCTTTCTCGAATAAACCAACTCGATGCAACATCTCAATCACACGGTCGTGGCGTTCAGAAGCACGTAGACCTGCATAAAGCAACGGAATGCTAACATTTTCTAATATCGTATTGTTTTGAATCAGCTTAAAATTTTGAAAGACAAATCCAACTGTTCGATTTCGAATAGCAGCCAACTCATTATCAGAGCGTTTTTGATAATTTTCGCCATCAAATAAGTAATCTCCTTCATAACCGCGATCAATAAAACCAAGTATATTAATCAAAGTACTTTTACCTGATCCAGAAGGCCCCATGATAGCGACAAACTCGCCTTCGTGAATTTTTAAATCGATATCTTTTAAAATATGATTATGCGTATTCCCATTTTTGAAGTGACGATTGATCTTTTTAAGCTCAATCATTTCGCCACCTCTACTTTCTCCCCATCTTTAATTTTTGAGTCTGGATTTTGTATTAAATGGTCACCCTTTTCAATACCTTGCGTCACAATGAGATCACCATTTTTTTCGTCATACTTAATTTTTGTACGATGGGCAATATTATTTTTATCCACTTTATAAACATGGTTATCTTTAGTTAAAACAGATTTAGGTATTTTAAGCGTATCTAAAGGAATATTTGCCTCAACGGAGAATCCTGCTTTAACTTTAAAATCAAGGTCCCCAATGATGATTTTATATTTTGAAGTTTCTTTATCATTTTGACCTGATGGCTGTGTATCTATTGGATTATTGGTCGTTAACGTTTGCGCATCTCCATGCGCATTTTCATCTAGACTTCCAGCTGTCGTTTCGCTATGTTGTCCTTTATCTTGATCATAACTTGTTGGAAGTTGTGCGATGCTTTTAATTTTACCTTTACCTTTTTGACCAGAACTTGTGACTTCAATATTAACCGTATCGCCGACTTTAATTTTATTCAAATCAAATTCAGAAACTGTCGTTTGAATGATTGGCTCTTTCGAAATCAGTTTAAGGATAGGCTCGCTTTCACCCACTTGTTGTCGATTGATTAATGAAATTGTGCCATCAAATGTTGCATTTATACTATTATTCACTTGACCGTCATATCGATTAAGTTGCTTCCAAGCCGTATTGATTGCTTGTTGATCGCCACTTTGTTGTGCTTTTACAAGTTGATCATTCAATTTTTGACGTTGCGCCCCATCAATATCATAGTTAATCAACGGTGTGCCTTGAGATACACTTTGACCGTCTTCAACTTGTATGCTTAGAAATGTACCGAGTTGCGCATTATTTAAGTATGTTTTAATCGTTTCTGGAGAGACTTTACCAGAAATACGAATCGGTTTTTCGCTTTTTACTGTATATGTATTGTACCCTTCACCATCATTGTCTCCACCGATATGGCTAAAGTTTTTAACGAGAAAAGCAACTCCTGTCAAAATGATAATACCAATGATTGACAATGCAATTAGTGTCCTCTTCTTCAAAATTAAAAATCCTCCTTAATGTTATAATTTGTGTTTTCTGTATTATAACATTAAAAAGGACTCCATATTTTATGTATTCAAAATATTTAATAATTGTTTTATAATTCAGCAGCCAAGCTCAAAATCGTATCTTCTAAGAAAGCTGAGCCTAATGCTAGCAAGACAATGAGCACTATTGTTAAAATACCCAAAATTAAGGAAGCACGAAATGACAAGCGGCTCGTCACATAATAGACGATAAATGTCACATATCCTTTAAATATCGTCTGTAAATCAAAAGCAGCGAGGTAGGTGTTGCCTGGAAGAAAAATATTCAAACTCGTAATAATATAAGCTGGTGCAGGTAAATGTAATGCAAGTTGAATCACTATAACAACCAATGAAACAGTTGTCACTATAAGCGAATGGCTTAGAGAAGCTGATAAAATCGTCTTAGGTGTCACATCTGAATTTAGTAATTTCGAAATCATCATAAAAACGACAAATGTAAATAGAAAGCTAATCACGCCACCCATCAGACTGCTTGATACATCGGTTAGCCAATGGATTTGATGAATTTCTTCTATATCTTGTTTAGAATAGCCAAAGCCTTCTAACAACTCGGTATTATCCGTGTCATATTTTAATATTAAAGAATAAATAACAGTAATCAAAATAAGTAAAAACGATTTGACTTTCCATGTTGGATAATCCCGTAAGTTTTCAAAATGTTGGAATAAAGGGAGCTTCGTTTTGACCAACTTTAAATCCTCCTCTAAAAAGTTAATATTATATTATCATATTGCAAGGTAAAATATACTATTAAAAGTTGAAAATTCTAAAATATGCCATAACATATGAGAAAGCTACAATATAAAGTATAAAATTATAAATTTTAATGATACAATCTAATATAAATATAATTTAAGGAGGCAATTCATGAATTACTCAAAACTGTTACATATTGAATCTTTCGTTAAGGAGAGGCATCGACCTAAAGTTCTAGTTAAAATTTTGATTTTTATTATTGTCAGTTGTTTAATCAGCTTATTAACCATATTAAACATTGATTTTACTGAGACACTTGTTAATGAAGGCGGCTTATCACCAATTGAAGCTGAATCCACATTACCAATTGTGAGAGTTGCCGGTACGATTGGGAGTTTCATTGTTTATTGTTTCTTTATAGCTTTATTGTTCTTAATCACTTGGGGAATAACTAAAATCTTTAAATCACAAGTCTCTGCTAAAGTTGTTTTTGCAGCATCTTTACGCTATGCCATTATTACAACTTCAGTAGGTTGTATTGTTGCATTACTACAGTGGCTTTTCCACATTGATCCAAGCATTGTTAAAATTGATTCATTAAATATCTTCGCACCTAAAAATAATTGGTTAGGCGCAATCAATATCACTAATATCATTTCAGCTTGGTTCTTTGGTATTATGCTTCATTCTTCTCTTGGTATCAGTCAAAAATGTTCATGGATAGGTGCATGCGTTGCATTTATTATCTTTTTCGTCATTTCCGGCCTTGGTTAATTGAACGAATTTAAAAAAGAGAACAGAGTTCGGGACATAAAATATTTAATATTCTTACCTTCATGTGTACGTTTGCTTAAGGACAATTATGCCATTATCATATAGATGAAGAAGATATTTTTATGAAACGATGAAAGTATTTTATAAAAACAAAATGTCAAAAATTATAGAACCCATCTAAGTGAATGTATTTTAAATTAAATATCGTTCATTTCGATATGCATAGCGTTCACCTCCTAAACGTTTATGATGTGATCAAATCAATGTTTCGTTCATTTAGTTTTTGTCACTATTAATTAAATGACGCGAAAGTGATTTATTTTTAACTAAAACAGTGAGTAACGGCACGCATAAACGAAGTATTGATAGCGAGCCCTTGAGGGAAGTCATACAATACAAAGTTTTATCATAAAAGAATGCGCTCAGACGATTTTCTATTAAAAATCATTTGAGCGCTTTTTTGGATCAATGTCACAGCCTGTATTCCGTTATAAATAACTCAGGTTACTATGGCTTAATAGAAGTACATGTGCAACCTAAATATCTACTTTATTTTTATTTAAATCACTTCGTGGATAAGCTACCAATAGCTACTCATTCTTTATCACAAATAAGCACGGTTGATAATAGCAGCCCACTCCTATATTGTCAAACGTTCTTGCACTAAGTTGCTGAATCGACAATATCATTCATTGTACGTCTGACACTTTGCGCATACATCACGCCAAATTTGACTAAATGCACCATCAATAAGTAAAGTTCATAAAATTGAATACGTAAATGCGCACCCTCACTTAATGGATAAGCTTCATTATAGGCATGATAAAAAGCATCATCAAAGTCTCCGAAAACTTTTGTAGCACCTAAATCAAACTCTCGATCGCCGTATAATGGTGCAGGATCGAATAACGCCGGACGACCATCTGTTAAAAACATATAATTACCAGCCCATAAGTCGCCATGCAAGAGTGAAGGTTCACTATTATGTTGCTTTAAAGACGTAATCATAATCTTCCGGACCTCTTCAAATAAAGCATCATCACTTTCCGTCCATAATCCACGATTCCGAATCGTTTTCGCTAAAGGATTCATTCGTTGGTTAATAAATAATTCTGACCATGTCTCTGTCCATTCGTTATTAAATTGAACATCCCCGCCTTCAAAGGGCATAGGATACCCAAATCTCCCTTGTGGCTCGTGGGTATGGTGTAGTTTGGCGACAAGTTGTCCTAATGCGTGTTGACTGCCACTTTGCCCTTCTTCCAAATAACTTAATAACAAGTAGGCATCTTGGTCAATTCGACCTTGAGCAATGACGACAGGCGCCGTCACACCCGCTTCCTCAAAAGCTTTTAAACCTGCCACTTCTGCATCATAAAATGAGGCCGCTCTATTTTGTTGCACTAACAAAAAATACGTTTCATTACTTGTTTCTACACGATAAGCTTGATTGACATCGCCACCACTCACAGCGGTAATATTTTGAATATCTTGAAGTGGCAATTCACGATACCATTGTTCCAACATAAAACCTCAATCCTTTCTATATAAACACTTTTTCATATAACAATTCTCAATTAGTGACTACGCTTTTTTCATCATTACGTACACTGTTAGCCGGTAATCTGTTGACAAATAATCATGTCGTCTTTCCGAATTAAAAATATGTCTAGATATTATTTCTAACATCTGGCTTAAATTATCTTCATTTAATGAAATTCCCTGATCATCCCCCTGTTAAAACAAAATATTTTATTGTCTTTATATGCTTCGCTATACTAAATAATATGAAAATATGCACAAAGGAGTTGCAATACTATGGAAGATCGACGTCAATTGTTGCTAGATACATTTAATTACAGATTTGCGACAAAACGTTTTGATGCACGCAAAAAAATATCAGAAGCGGATTTTAATACCATTCTTGAAACAGGACGATTATCCCCAAGTTCGCTTGGTTTTGAACCTTGGCAATTTGTCGTTATTCAAGACTCAGCCATTCGTGCTGCACTTAAACCTATGAGTTGGGGGGCACAAGGTCAATTAGATACAGCGAGTCATTTTGTGGTCATTTTAGCACGTAAAAATGTCCGTCCAGAAAACAAGTACGTTCAAGATTTATTACGTGATGTCAAACACATGGATGAAACGATGATACAACAAATGAGTGAAAAAACGACTTCATTCCAAGATAAAAACTTAAACCTTTATGAAAATGATCGCGCATTGTGGGATTGGGCCAGTAAACAAACGTATATTGCACTAGGTAACATGATGACGTCTGCTGCTTTCTTAGGTATTGATTCATGTCCAATTGAAGGTTTTCAATATGATGAGGTAGCTGAATTATTAAGCGAAAAAGGCATTATTGATGGTGAAAACTTTGCGCCATCTGTAATGGTCGCATTTGGTTATCGAGAAGAAGATCCAAAACGTGAAAAAACACGTCAAACCCAATCAGAAATTGTAAAATGGGTTTAGGTTCAAAACAATTGAAATCATATTATCTGTGATACGCGATGAAGATTCGAGAGGGCGTCGGGATGTAACATCTTTGATAACCTTTCCTTCATGAACATGCTTGTTTAGGGACAGAAGACTCTAAGCTGATTCTGTCCCCTCGTAAGCGACGTATTATTATAAAAAAGAAGCGCTAAGATGGTTTTCTATTCAAAATCATCTTAGCGCTATTTATTTTGGGATTGATACCCTATCCCCTCATTTTTGTCTACAGACAGTCACACAAAGCCAAAATTAATGTATATTTTTCTGAATATTGTGATAAAATTAAAGCTGTCACAAACAAAGGGGGTATATGTTATGCGTAATTTCGTGACACTTTTAATTGTTGTCGTCTTTATTCTCACAGCATGTAGCCATGATCATCATGAGCAGTCGAAAAGCGAGACATTTCCAAATCGTACAATTGAAATTATTGCGCCCGCTTCACCAGGAGGCGGTTGGGATGCAACTGCTCGTGCCATACAGAAAATCATGCAAGATCAAAATTTAACTGATCAAAATATCACTGTCATAAACAAACCAGGCGGGGGTGGCGAAGTAGGATGGCAATATCTAACAGAGCGACCTGCTTCTTCCATTGCTATCAACTCCAGCTTATTACTGTCTAACCATGAATTAGGGTTAAGCAATTTAAGTCAACGCGACTTTACACCTATTGCTATTTTGGCGACAGAATGGATTAGTCTATCCGCTTCTAATCATTCTCATCTCAAATCAGGAAAAGAAGTCATGGAAAAATTAAAAAAGAATCCGAAATCGTTAACGATCGGAGTAGCGCCTGGCTTAGGAAATAACGATCACCTCGCATTTGTACAGGCAGCAAAAGCTTACGGTGTCGATGTAAAAAAATTAGATTTCCTTGTTTATAAAAGTGGTGGTGATTTAGAAACAGCGCTTTTAGGGGGGCATGTTGATGTCGCTTCCACAGCAGTCTCTGAAGTAAAAACGCAGCACCAAGCAGGAAAACTCAAAGTTCTTGCTACTACATCAGATAAACGAATACAAGGATTAGAAGATGTACCAACATGGAAAGAACAAGGATTAAATATTGTTTTTCCACATTGGCGCGGTGTCATGGGACCTAAAAACATGTCTAAAACAGAGCGTGCATATTGGAATGAAACTATGAAAAAAGTCGTTCAATCTGACCAGTGGAAAAAAATACGACAAAACAAAGATTGGGATGCATTTTATAAAGACAGTTATGAAACAGAAGACTTTTTAAATGCACAACAAAAAAAATATCAGCAACTGATTCAAGATGCTGGATTTTAAACAAAGGGGGTTTAAAATATGGCAAAATTCATTCCGCCTCTCGTCTGTCTTATGATAGGCATTGTCTATTTGATACTTTCGCTTCATCTCCCTATTTCTAGAATTGGAGATTCACAAAGCCCAAAATATTTTCCAGTTTTGATTTCAATTTTACTCATTAGTTCAAGTATCATCTATTTCTTTCAAATGTATCGTGACAAAGCAGTTTCTTTTGAAGCGTTCAAACAACTTTGGACACCCTTAGTCATAAAAAGAATCGGTTTAACTTGCTTATTTATTTTGATTTATACACTTATTTTCGAACGTGCAGGCTTTTTAATTTCAACCATACTCTTTTTAGCTGCAGTTATGTTTTTAATCAACGGATTAAAGCACTGGTTAAAAAATTTAGTTGTCGCAATCGTCTTTTCTGGGGTGGCATGGTATACCTTTTCACACCTATTAGACGTCAGCTTACCATAAAGGAGGGCTTACAATGGGAATAGATTTAAATAGTTTTTGGGAAGGATTAACAACAGCCTTCCAACCTATGAACTTATTATGGATTGTTGTTGGCGGATTCTTAGGAACTGTTGTCGGTATGTTACCCGGGCTTGGTCCAGCCACTGCAGTTGCCGTTCTTATTCCAGTCACGTTTGGGATGAATCCTGTGAGCGCGCTCATTTTAATGATTTCAATCTATTATGGCGCGATGTACGGTGGTTCGAGAAGTTCTATATTACTCAACACACCAGGCGACGGTTCAGCAATTGCTGCTACATTCGATGGCTATCCTATGACACAAAATCACCAAGCCGGTAAAGCTTTAACGATTTCAGCCGTGGCTTCTTTAATCGGTGGTTTGACTTCTGTCATTGGTTTTATACTACTCGCAAAGCCTTTATCTAACTTTGCACTCAATTTTGGTCCAAGAGAGTATTTTGTGCTCTTTTTATTTACCTTGTCTATGATTGTAACGCTATCACTTGGCAAAATGGTAAAAGGCTTCATCGCAATGTCTATCGGCTTAATGATGAGTACAATCGGTGTCGATTTACAAACAAGTGTGTATCGCTTCACATTTGATATCACACATTTAAGTGAAGGCGTTGATTTTCTTGTTATCATAATCGGCGTTTATGCAGTTGCAGAAGTTTTCTATAATTACATGCACTTAGATACGTTAGAACCGCCTAAAGCTGACCTCGGTTCAATGAAATTGACTAAAGAAGATTGGAAGCGCACGCGTTGGACGATGTTACGTCAAAGTCCGATTGGATTTCTCATTGGTGTATTACCCGGGGCAGGCGGGTCTGTCGCATCCCTATTAAGCTATGCCACTGAAAAACAAATTTCTAAAAACAGTAAAAAATTCGGTAAAGGCGCCATCGAAGGTGTCGCTGCGCCTGAAGCTTCAAACAACGCTGCTTCTGTTGGCTCACTTATTCCATTACTAACTATGGGTGTGCCTGGTTCAGGTACGACAGCTGTCATACTGGGTGCTGTTGTTATGTTAGGTTTGCAACCTGGACCTCTGTTATTTGAAAAACAGCCTGAAATGATTTGGACATTAGTTAATAGTATGTTTATCGGTAACATCTTTTTAGTGATTTTGAATATCGCACTTATCGGTTTATTGTTGAAAATTTTAAAGACACCACCAAAAACTTTGTATCCTATCATCTTGGTCCTAGCCTTTTTAGGCACTTATACTTTAAGTTACAGCATCATTGATTTTTACATTCTTTTGATTTTTGGTATCGTCGGTTTATTGTTGAAATTGCTCGATTTCCCAATTTCTCCATTAATTTTAGCTGCAATCATTGGCTCAGATATGGAACAAAACTTCCGCAAAAGCTTAATCACCAGTCAAAATCATTTAAGCGATATTTTCTTTGGCTCTCCGATTGCAATTGTATTAACACTTATGACGCTCCTTTCACTATGTTATCCTTTCGTGATGAAATTCATTAAATCGAAGCAGAGCAACACTTAACGAGAAAGATGTCCATATCAAAATGAACAGCACCAACTATACATTGCTGGTGCTGTTCTTTTAATTCAACTGTTTTTGTGCTTAAGATATAGCTTTTACAAATTGCTTATTCGCTGTTAAATATGCACCCGTAGTTGTTTTTAACCGCGGTGTTTGATTTGCAGTATAAATGATTTGTTCGATTGTTAAAGTATCGCCAGGCTTTAAACTATCGATAGGCTCTTTTTTAAATGATCTTGAATCATATAAATAACATGTTTTAATAATTTCAACAGTTTTAGGGGCCTCAGTATAATACTGCTCATCAATTTTATTGAGTTGTTCTACAAATTTTTGATTAGCCGTAATCAAATCCCCTTCTACAGTTTGAAGTCGAGGTGTATCATTTGATGAAGCTACAATTTTGCTAATATAAAATGCTGTTCCGGGTTCGACATCACTAATTGGTTTTTTAAAATCTTTATCTTCATGTCGCTTAATTTTTTTAATTGTCACAACGCGCTTAGGATTCTCTTTAAAATAGCTATTTGAATCGCTAGAAGCAGCTTTTTTATTCAGAAATTCTACTTTAAAATTTTGACGCTTCATGACCATGTCTTTTTGATGTGTTGGATAAGAGGCATTTACAAGTGTCTCTTCATATCCATTAAATTTAATCTTTAAGTTAATATTGTAGCTAGCCATACTTACTAAATCTTTTGTCTTTATTGCTATTACATCATTATCTAATTGAAAATTTAATGATTGTGCATTAGCTGCATTATTAATTTCTACGGCTAAAACGTCTTTTATTTCAACTTTTTCTCCACGCAACAAATGAATCAATTCGTAATCTTTCCCGTTAATTCTTCGAGTTCCCAAATAGACTGGATAACATTCGATCGGTAAATTTTTAAAATGACGCTGATTAACATACAACGCTTGGTAGACCTGTCCATTTTCTATAAATAACGACTGACTTGATTGGTGTACGAGCGTTTCTAACAATTGCTCAAAAATCTCTTTAGCGTACGTTACATATGCATCGTAAAGCATACGATACACATCCATAGTCAACAATTGCGGAATACTGAACCCTTTTTGTTCAATTATTGATACCGCTTCATCAAATATTTGATAATAATCTTTTCGGGATAATGATTTTACAAATGTCTTTGTATGAAACATTCGCCGCATAAAATCCAATTCTATGAAACGCGCACATATTGCTTTTAAAGCCGCTTTAGGTATATCTAAATTTACGACTTCTTTTAATATTTCCAAATTGATTACAGCTTTCTCATACACAGATGTTTGTTTCACTAATGATACATTCTCTTGATAACGATTTGTATGGTATACCCCCACAGGCGTCATTGTTGCGGTTTGCGCCTTACCGATTAATTCAGAGAAAAATAATTTATCTTCTCCATATTTTCTATGTTTAAATTTAATATTATGGTCTATAACGAGTGATTTCTTAAAAACCTTACCTGGAGGTCCTACTGAACGAAAAATCTTGTCTATATTATAAGGTACTAAGTGTTGATCTTCTTTATATGAAGCAAATAAAGCAACTTTTTGAACTTTGTTATTTGTGTGCTTATATATTTGTCCAAATCCAATATCATCATGATTTTCATCTAAACTTTTTACTAATGAAGGAAACCCTTTGTCATCTAACCAATCATCCGCGTCCAAAATAGCAATGTATTTTCCGTTTGCTACTTTGATGCCTATATTTCTCGGTTCTGACGGTCCTCCCGAATTCGTGTCTAACTCAATTAAATGCATAAAGGGGTAACGCTCAACATACTTTTTAATCAATTCCACTGAATCATCTGTAGAACAATCATCAACAACAATAACTTCCATTTCATCTTTTTTAAAATTCAAACGAACAAGAGAGTCTAAACATTTCTCAATAAATTCTGCCTTGTTATATACAGATATAATAATTGAAACTAATTTCCCCATAAATATATCACCCTCATATAATACTTAAAAGATGTTATTATGCAATAAACCCTTATTCTTAATATATTAAACATGTATGAATTTGTCATTATAACATAAAACACAAAATTTTCTTTCAAATATCTAAAGTTCTGTATTTTCTGAAAATTGTTTTTAATTATTATTGTTTTCGCTATTTTATATTACATTTTAATGTTATAATACCAACTGTTAAATTGAATTCTGAAAGGATGATTCTTATGAACGCGCTATCGATTATAGTGCCTTTTTATAACTCAGAAGAATATATCTCGGATTGCATCAGTTATCTTAAACGTCAACGCAATCAAAATTTTGATTTAATTTTCGTTAATGATGGTGCGACAGATAATAGTGAATCATTATTGAATGTTGCTTTAAAAGACTATGATAAAAAAGTTAAATATATTAAATTAGAAAACAATCATGGGCATGCATATGCGCGTAATATAGGAATCAATGCAGTTGAAACACCTTATTTTATGTTTGTAGATGCAGACGATAAACTTGCTACATATGCAGTCAATTTTTATTTAAAACATTTGAAAAGTTTTGATGGCTTGATTGCACCAGTACATGAGTTTGCATTAAATATGCCTCAATATGTCAATCAAGATCGTGTTCAAATTAAGTACTTAGATACAAAACAAAATCCTAATTCTTTCTTAAGAAAAAATACCGTTTGTAATATCATTTTTAAAACAGCTATTGTTAAAGGACATAACATCCAATTTAATGATGCTCTTCAAGTCTATGCAGACTGGTCTTTTATTCTTGAATATATCCAGTATGCCGAACACTTTGTAAGGATTACAAACTTTCCATTCTATTTCAAAGGCGAAGTCTATGACCCATTTGAAACGAATACTTTATCTGAACAAAATTTTGACTTTCTCTTTGAGGATTACGCAAAAAGCTTTGTCGATGCATTAAGTCGTATAAAAAATAAAGATACACGTGCTTTTATTAAGCAACGGATGCTCAATAAACTCCATAATGAGTTCTCACCTAATTTACAAGAAACATCTGAGCGTTACAATGCGCATCAAGATACATTGGCGCAAGTGGCACGTCATTTAAATGGTGCTATTTTATCTGAGAAAAAGATACTGTTTTTTTTCGAAATGTTGGCATTAGCGTTTAAAAAGCCACAAGCAGCTGCTAAAATCAATCGATTGCGCTTTATTACCCGTCATATGAAGCGTATTGTACTACGACAAAAAAACAAAGAACAGTCTGAATACTTTTTGACTGATAAAGTTGAAAATGTAGATGAGAAAACAGTTGTTTTTGAATCATTTGGTGGAAAAAACTACAGTGATAGTCCTAAATATATTTATGAATATATGAGACACCATTACCCAGAACTTAATTATAAGTGGGTCTTCAGTGAACCAGAAGTCAATCAAGTCCCTGGTAATGCACAAAAAGTTAAGAAAAATTCAAAAGCGTACTATCAAGCTTATTCAGATGCTAAATTCTGGGTTTCTAATGCGCGGGTGCCACTCTTTTTAAATAAAAAACCGAACCAAGTCTATATCCAAACTTGGCACGGTACACCGCTTAAACGACTTGCGAACGATATGAAAGTAGTCCGAATGCCTGGTACAACGACAGCGCTATATAAACGGAATTTCCATAAGGAAGCATCACGTTGGGATTATTTAGTTTCACCTAACCGCTATTCTTCAGAAATATTCCGTACAGCTTTTTGGATGCCACCTGAAAAAATATTAGAAATCGGCTACCCACGTAATGATATTTTAGTGAATCGCGCTGACGATGTAGAGCTACAAAAAGAAATTAAAGAAGAATTAAACATACCAGAAGGTAAAAAAATTATCATGTACGCTCCAACATGGCGTGATGATGAATATATTAAAAAAGGTAAGTACACTTTTGAACTCAAAATTGATTTACCACGTTTACAAAAAGAACTCGGCGACGATTATGTTATCTTATTACGTATGCATTATTTAATTGCTAATGCACTGGATTTAAATGGTTATGAAGACTTTGCTATTGATGTATCAAACTACAACGACATTTCAAGACTTTACTTGATTAGTGATTGTTTAATTACTGATTATTCATCCGTAATGTTTGACTATGGTATCTTGAAACGACCACAATTTTTCTTTGCTTATGACATTGAAAAATATGATAAAAATCTTCGTGGTTTTTATATTGATTATCATAAAGACTTACCTGGTCCTATCCATACTGAACCTGGTGAATTAATCGAAGGTCTTAAAAATATTGATCATGTTGCACAAACTTATGATAAGCAAATCAATGCTTTTTATAACCGCTTCTGTGCGATCGAAAATGGACGTGCTGCTCAATATATTGGTAATATGATTTACGAAACCATTCAACAGACACACAAACAGTAAACGATAACCCTTGTTCACGAAACAAACGATGTGAACAAGGGTTTTTTATGATATGAAAATTTTCTATTGGAAATGCGTCTACAATTTCTCCCGCTTTTAATACGATAATACGTGAAACAATTTTTTGTAGAAAAGCAATGTCGTGTGAAATAATCACCATTGCTTTTTGTGTCCGCTTCGCATGTTCATTTAATTGTTGTGCCATTTTATCTTCAGCAATGACATCCAAATGGGCAGTGACTTCATCACAGATCAATAAATCGGGCTGAAGCATTAACGTACGTATCACATTAAAACGTTGGAGTTGTCCTCCACTTAGCGCACTCGGATAGCGCTTTAATAATGTTTCAGATAATTGCATTTGATGCATGTGTTCATCACGATAATGACAATAAAACTCGCGTTTCTTTTGATTGTAATGAAACGCTTCATTCATAGAAGCTTCAATCGACAATTTAGGATTAAATGCATGTACGGCGTGTTGATATATAGGTAATATATATTGAAAAGTTGAAACGACTTGACCGCTTTGTGGTGCGACTTCTCCTAACATAACACTCGCTAAAGTCGACTTTCCCGAACCACTTTCACCTAAAATCCCTACTTTTTCATGCGCTTCAATTTTTAATGTAACATCTTTGAGCGCTTGCTGTGTTTGATATTTAACGTTGATATGCTCTAATTTAATCATTCAACTCGCCCCTTCTGTAACGGATGACGATAGCTTAAAAGTTTCGCACTATAAGGGTGTACAGTCGCCGAATTAAAATGTGACCATGTCCCCTTGTCGATGAGTTGCCCCTGTTTCATGACGTAAATATAATCACTAAAACGTGCAACGTGTGCTAAGTTGTGCGTCACAATCAATAAAGTGACTTGATGTGATTGCGCTAAATCACAAAGTAAGGTCATAATTTGATGTCCTGTAACGACATCTAATGCCGCTGTCGGTTCATCTGCTATTATAAGTGAAGGCTCTAGCATCATAACACTCGCAATTAAGACACGCTCCAGTTGTCCCCCTGATAACATAAATCGGTATCGTTTTGATAAATCTATTGCTTCTAATCCGACCCACCCTAAAGCTGCTTGAACATGGGCTTCAGCCGTTTCATGTGAAACTTGATAGTGTTGACGATAAATGCCAATGAGTTGCTTCTTGATGGGCATGTGGTCATTAAAACTATGCGTATAGTCTTGTGAAATATAGCCAATATGTCGCCCTAAGTAGGGTTTGAGTGTGCGTTCAGATACGTTTCGATATAAAAACGCTTGATAGGAAACACGACATCGCTCTGGCAAGACACCGAGCAAACTTTTAATAAGCATGCTCTTGCCAGCACCGCTCTCGCCAATTAATAGATTCACTTGTGAAGTATAAAGCGTGAAGTCGATATTTTGAACAATCGTTTTTTCTGCATCATGAATCGTCCAATCACGAATTTCAAGTAATTTATCCACTAAAGTGACGCTCCTTTCTTGTAAAATAGTCACGTAAGGCATCACCTGTCAACTGGAAAATTAAAATCGTAACCGTAATCATCACCGCGGGTGCAAACAATAATAGGGGAGCTGAAGTCATAAAATCACGACCTGCATTCAGCATGGCGCCCCATTCAGGTAAAGGTGGTTGCGCTCCTAATCCAAGAAATGAAAGTGCCGAGATATATAAAATAATTTTACCAAAATCAACAGTAGCCACTACTAAAATCGAAGGCAACACGTGTGGCAAACAATGTCGCCATATAATGATGGGCGTAGGCACTTTATAAAATTTTGCCATCCTAATATAATCCTTGTCGCTTACACTTTTAACAATGGTCCGTGATAAGCGCGCATAAGTCATCCATCTTAACAGAATCATGGCGAATACAATATTCCAAATGCTTGGCTTTAACAGACTGGCCATTGCAATCACTAATACAAATTCAGGAATACTTAAACCAATATCAATGATACGCATGATCATTTTATCTAATTTTCCTTTAAAATAGCCCGCGAGCATCCCTATTGGCACACCCACCAGTATCGTTAATAACAGTGTTAACAAGCTAATTAACAACGTGTACCGCGCCCCTATCAAAAGACGTGCTAACAAATCCCGGCCATAATCATCTGTGCCTAACCAGTGTGCTGCACTGATAGGTAAAAGACTTTCATCTAGTTTCACATCAAAGGCAGCCTGTTTCGAAACAATCCCTTGTGCAACAATGAGTAAACATAAATAACCGATACATACCCACACAATGAAAGGTAAATGACGTCGTTGATTCATCATTGTGAAGACACCTCATATTCAGCTGTTTCTATTTGTATAGGTTCTGTCTTTTGATGTTGTAAACGTTGCTTTGGATCTAAAAACAAAATCAGCATGTCGCTTAACATATTCGCCAAGACCACAATCACACCCATCATTAACACAATACCTTGAATGACGGGATAGTCTCTCGCACGCACACTATCTACTAAAAATTGCCCTAATCCCGGAATACTAAATACACGTTCTATCACTACCGTCCCACCTACTAAACTTCCTATAGATAAGCCTAATATGGTCACGACAGGAACGAGTGCAGGTTTCAATATATCTGTAAAAAATATGTACCGTTCAGACACACCGCGTAAACGTGAAGCCGCAACTTCTCGACTTTGATACAAGTTCATCACTGTAGATCTCATCAATCGAATATAATAGGCGCTCATTCCAATACTCATTGCCATCACCGGTAACACCAAGTGAATGGGCGAAGTATACCCAGATGCAGGTAAAATGTTTAAACGGACTGCAAAGATATGAATGAGAACAATACCTAAAAAGAATGACGGAAGACTGACCGTCATCGATGTCGTGATACGAATCAATCGGTCCATTTTACTATTTGGGTGACACCCTGCCCATGTCCCTAGAGGTAATGCTGTCATCATAACGACCATTATCGTCAATATAGCTATCATTATTGTAGGTTGCGCATGAAAAATAAGCGCTTTGAGCACGGGTTCATGTGTTTGATAGCTCTCACCAAAATCAAAATGAAGCACGTGTCCTAACCATCGCCCATATTGTATAAGCCATTGATCATTTAAACCATACGCTTGGCGCGTGGCATTGATAGTCGACTGTGACACATTTGCTTCTCCAACATGAAGCATGTGAACTACTGGATCGCCTGGCGTCAACTTCATTAAAATAAAAGTAATCGTTGATAAAATCCACAGTACACTGATCATTTTAATGATCAGGCGAACAAATCTTTTAATGAGCATTTGTCATATCAACCTTTTCATCTACTAAATATATACCTTCTGGTGTTGCTTTAAAGTGACTCACATTTCTGTTTAGACCATCAACTGTATCATTGTAAGTAATATAACTTGCTGGTATATCACGTGCCGCTGTTTCAATAATGTCATTAGATAGTTTTTCACGTTGAGCTTGATTGACCGTATGATTTAATTGTTCAATCATTGCCGTCACTTTTGAATTTTTATAGGCACCTTTATTGACCGAACCATCTTGATGGTAGGCTTGATTGAAGAAGTAACCCGTATCCCCACGCGGAATCGTTCCAAAGCTATACATTGTTGCATCCCATTGGGAACGATCTGCTAAATAACCTTCAATATCATCAACTGTTCGGATATCTATATCGATATGGGCTTTTTTGGCGTCCGACTGAATGACCTGTGCCATTTTAGGTAATTCTGGACGACCTTCATATGTAATCAATTGAATTTTTAAAGGGTGGGTATCACTATAACCTTCTTTTTCCATTATCGCCCTTGCATCTTGTATATTTTGTTTTTTCACTGCTTGATGCTTAATAAAATCAAGATGGTCATTAAAAGGACCCGTAGCCGGCTGGGCAAAGCCTTTCGAAATTTCCTCTGCAATACCTTTTCTATCAATGACCGCATCTAACGCTTGGCGGACAGGGTGTGTCATCTTTTTACTTACTTGATTATAAACGACCATCTGTGTTCGATAACCCGATACACGCGCTATTTTTGTTCGATCTGACTTGGCTAATTGCTGAATACGATTAACAGGGACATCTGTGATTAAATCGGCTTGTCCAGATTCTAGATGACTGACACGCGCATTTCCATCTTCTTGATAAGTGACATTCACGCCATCAAGTTTGGGTTGTCCATGCCAATATTTGGAATTTCGGTCTAGACTGATTTTCTGAGAACGTTGATAACTTTTGATTTGATAAGGTCCCGTTCCTATAGGATGTGCATTTAAATCTGTTTTAGCATCCACGTCAAAAATCGCCACATAAGGATTTGCTAATTCAGAGGCGAGTTCAGGATAAGATGATTTTGTTGTAATTGTTACTTTTTGGCCTTGAGCCTTAATACTTTTGATGGGTAGTGTAGATTTGACAAAAGGACTCTTCTTCAATGCCGTTTCTAAACTTTTTTTAACTTTTTCTCCCGTCAGTGGTACCCCATTTTGGAAATGGATATGATCTTTAAGTTTTATTTCTAACTGGTCGGACGAATTGTAATGATACGATTGTGCTAACCAAGGTTGAATCTCACCATTTTTTGAAACTTTAAATAGCGTTTCTGCCGCACCGACTCGAACAGGAACGTCTGTTTCAAAAGGGGCAATTGAAGTTGTTTTCAAAGGGAGCTCAATATCCAATATTTTTTCGTTAGAATGGGAAGAAGTTCCACAACTTGCTAACAATAATGAGGCCGTCGTAAATAATGCCACTGAACGCTGATATTTCATAGTTAAATGCCTTCTTTCTCTATATTTAAGAATAAAATAATTAACTATGATATTATATCAAAAAAATATTTAAGCACCAAATCAGCTTTCAGAAACCGTTTGCTTTTGTTGGTCTAAATGATCTAAAAAGCGTTTTGCTTGTTGATTAATTGTCTTAAAGTCGATACCTTGTTGTTGGGCCGCAAAAACACAGCCACAGTAACATTGTCGAAAAATATCATAATCTTGACACATCGTAATAGAACGCTCGTATCCTTTATTTTTTTTGAAGTCGCTCGGTAAATATTTTCCATCATAAATTTGTTGTACATCTAAGCCAATCTCATTAATTAATTGCGCATTTTTCTTAGGTGACAATGTGATTGCACTACCAAAGTAATCGTACCCCATTTCAACTGCGGCTTCAGCTACCATTTCAAGGCGCATGCCAAAACATGCTGAACAACGTGCACCGCCTTCGGGTTCTTCAGTTAACCCACGGGATTTAGCCATTTTCATAAATACATGTGGTTCATATGGCGCTTCGATATATTTTACATGACTTCCCGTACGTTCATTAAAGTCATTGACAAATTTTTCTTGTACACGCGCACGACGAAGATACTCATTTTTAGGATGAATATTAGGATTCGCAAAGTAAATCGCAACGTCTGCATGTTCTGTCAAAAACTCAAGTGTATAGGTGCTACATGGCGCACAACAACTATGCAATAGTATGGATGGACGCTCATTTTCTCTTTCCCAGTTCATGATCATTTTTCGTAAAACTTTATCATAATTAATTTTTTGGTTTTTCATTTTATCTAGTATTTGGTCTGCTTGAATCATTATGCTCCCCCACTTATAAAAAATATCATTGTTACATAAAATATAACATAAATCATTGTCGCAATGAATGATTCACTTGAGCTCAATGGTAATAGAATCGGTTGTTAAGAGACATAGCAATGACCTAAAGGATATATTTTTTACTTCGGACCCTCGCTTTATGTTATAATATTTTTTAGCTCGTAAATGAGGTGATTAAATACTTGAGCTTTTATGAATATATGCAGATTTACATTGGTGATGATACCCCATTAGGTGATTTGGCGAGACATATGCATGCAGATGCTAGATTTCCTAAGGAGCTTCATACGTCCGATGAAATATTAGCATGCTTTCGTGAAGCTTCATGTCTCGGTCAATTGAATTTAGCTGTAATTAAACGAGCGATTGCAATTTATTTGCAATTTGGACAAAGCTAAATGAAGACCTCACATTCACTTTATATGGAATGTATCACCTCTAACAACGCCTCTTGCGCTCAAGTCAAGAGGCGCCTTTTTTATTTATCAACTTTTCTCTAAGCATCGGACACCAATAAAAAGCATCTGACCTTCAATGTAAATCCATACACCTTAGCCAGACGCTATCTTAAGAGTCTCTGGAACTTCATCCGTAACCTTTTGTCTTATTATTCTTTGGCAATTAGATTTAATCCTCTCGAAAAATTTGCTTCATTGAACGCCCACGTGACCGCTCATCAATCATTTTGTCTAAATAACGAATTTCTTTCATGAGTGATGGCTCCATTTCTTCAATTCGTTCACCACAAAATATCCCTTTTATTTTTTTACGCTGTGGATTCAGATGCGGCGCTTGCTTAAAAAACATCTCAAATGTCGTTCCATTTTTCAAATTTGACTCAAGCATATCTTGAGAATAACCTGTGAGCCAACAAATGATTTCATTAACATCTTGAGACGTACTACCTACTTTATTCACTTTACGCACATAATAGGGATAAACTTCATTTACTTCCACATGATAAATATGGTATGTCATCACATACACGCCACCTTTTGTTTTCACTTTAATGCCCAAATTTCATATGAATCAACCAAGCAAAACGGTTTTGTTGTTCAAATTCCGAAGTACCATTTGCAGCTTCTACAATCTTTTCAAGTTCATCTTTAAATGGATAGTACTCGGTTTGTAAGTCCTCGACTAAATTGACATACATTTTATCTGTGTAATATTGAATGATTTGATTTTTATTCATTTCCGATTCAAATAACGTATCAATAAAAACGATATGTCCATTTGGTTTTAAAAATTGTTTCATATAATTGAGTGCTTCTTGTTTACCTTGATGATCTAAATGATGAAAGGCAAAACTCGACACGATCGTATCGAATTTTTTCTCTACTGGGATTTTTAAGAAGTGGCCTTCTATCACATGGATGCCTTCTTTTTGGTTTGCAATGGCTCTCATATCTTCTGACGGGTCAATTGCCGTCACGTCTAGCCCTTGCCTAATTAAATGTTGCGTTAAATTCCCTGTTCCTGCACCAATTTCTAATACCTCTCCTGTTGATAATTGTGCAATTTGATCTAACATCTTTGGATAATCTTCAAAAACATCTTTATATTCATTTTCATTGCTCGTATTAAATACCGTATCATCATATCTTTCTGCCCATTTTTCAAACACGTCCATGAATTCCATAGCAATCTCCTCTTATTTCTTAGTAATTCGATATGTATTATATACTAAAAAGTTCACTCTGCCAATCACTTCAAATTATCGTCACAATCTTTGACACCTTTTGATGAAAAATTAGTTTCGTAAGCGTTGGATGCCCCAAGGGTTCACCATATGATTCAACTAGGTATTTACAAACGAAAAAGGTGTAAACCATTGGGCACAATGCAATTTTTGCGCTATGGCTTACACCTTTTATTTGATTCACTTTTGATTTTTAAACTCGGTCGAAAAGTACATTCAAAACATTATTCCAATATGTTACTCTTATCAGCTTTGTCTGCAAGTCCTTGTGCTAAAGGATCTAAATAAGGTTTACCGATTAGACCTACAAGGAAGAAGCCGATACCAAAGAGTGTGAGCATTGTTAATTTAAAAACTAAAATTTGAGGTACAGGCCCCCCTACCGCTTCTCTCAATGCATCAATACTATAAGAGAATGGTAAGTACGGGTGGATTGTTTGGAAAAACTGTGGTGTGACCTCAATTGGGAATGTCCCACCACCACCAGCAATTTGTAATACTAATAATACGATAGCGAGTGCTTTACCCGGATTACCTAATACAGAAACCAATGTATAAACAATAACCGAGAAAATGATGGCTGAATATAAACAAATAGTAATAAAGAGCCATACCGACTCAACCGATGCTTTCAGAATGACAATGTCCCCTATTGAAACAATAAGTGCTTGAATCATATTCATAACAACAAATAGTCCCATTTTACCTAAATAAGTCTCACGTATTGTTAAATACGGCTTCAATTCAGGGTGCTTATTATGTGTTGTAAGCAAGCTGACAAGTAACAGTGCACCTACCCAGATAGAGAGTGCCGTATAGAATGGCGTACTTGCTGAACCGTAATCTTTAACTGGAAACACATTTTCTTTTTGTAAATCGATTGGATTTGAAATGACGCCCGCTTGTTTTTTGAGGTCATTACGTAATAAATCAATCAACTCTTCAATCGTATTGTCTCTATCTAATTGTTTAAATATTTTATTCGCTTTTTTCAAGTCTTTTTCAACGCTTGGAAAATCATTTTTAGCAAAGTCCGCAAGATTGCTCAGCGCTTCCTTCGCTTTCGGTTGGTTAGCGTCTAGAATTTGACGTAAACGATCATATTTTGCAAATGCTGTCGGTAAATTTTCATTAACCGTTTGTGTCGTTTCAGAAATTTTGTTTTCAAGAGCAGGTAAATCATTTTTTACAAAATCAGACGCATTGTGAACTTTTTTCTTAAACTCTGGGAAGTAAGCTTGCGCTGCTGACATTGCACGAATGTACTCTGCTTCAACAGCAGGCAACGTATCACTCAAGCGTTTCAAACGTTCATTGGCATCTGATAATATCGTTTGGCCACTACGTATAATCGCTTGAACCTTTTGAAGTTTTTCTTGTGCAACATCCAAAGTCACTGCACCTTTGTCTAGTGCTTTACCTAATGCGTGTGATACGTCCAATAACTTATTCGCAACATCGTTTTTTAACATATTTTGCGCTGCTTTAATTTGTTTTTGAATATGATCTACACGTTTGATAATATCCATCGCTTCTGCTTTACCAGAATTACCTGCTGCAATGGCATCGTTTAATTTGTTCAAGCGTTTCGTTGCTTCTTTAATATCATCTTGCGCTGTTTTCAATTGTGCTTGGGCTTTACTCAAATTAACGCCTTCTGTACGTTCAACGTCTGATAAAAAGTCACGATAATCTCTAATTGTTTTATTCGCATGGTTCATACGCGCAATAAGATGAGACAACGGCTCTTTAAATTGTGAAGCATCGTTTGAGCTGATAATGCCATAGCCCATATTTTTAGCAGCATCCAAATCATCTTGAGTCGCTTTTAATTGCGAAGCTGTTGCTGAATTGACATCTTGCAATGAATTTGAATAGGCAGACTCTAAAGATGCTACATCTTCATTCGATATCACTTGTCCATCTGGTAATGGTTGACCACTCGCGTCATTAGCCGTACTTACTTGGCTTGTCTGATAATGAGATTGGTGCGTACTTTGTGGCGCTGTTTGAACATTTGCTTGCTGACCTTGTTGATTTTGTGCACGAGAAACGTCATTCGCTAACTGGTCATTCGCTTGACTTGCGTTGTTAACAACTTCTCCATAAGCTCGAATACGTTGCTCGATGGAAGGTAACAACTGTTGTGCTGAGTTGAGGTCTTTCAAGGCTTTATCTGTGGCGCCAATCGCTATGTCCACCCCTTTGTTAATTGTTGGAAAACGATTTGGCACTTTGCTTGCAGCTTGTAAAATACGTTCGATTTCAGGAAGTGAATTCTCTAAGGCAACCACTAATTTTGCACGCTCATTGATTGCAGGAATACTTGCATTCAACTGGTTGAGTCGCTCAGTTGCATTGACCGCATCGTCTTTATAGCGATCTAACTCTCTGAATTTATCTGCGTATTGATCGAGCTGATCTTGATGTTCATTTAAGTAAATCAAACCTTCACGGAAGCGTTCGATTTTAGGTAATGCGTTATTCGCAGCATAAATTCCATCACGAACTTTTTTATACGCTGGAAGCTCATCTTCAAGTTTAATCCCTAAACGATCTGCCTCTTTAAGCAATACTTTCGTTACAGTTTCATTAAATTTCTGATTGGCCTTTTTCACAATCTCACTCGAACCCGCGTCAGTCATTTTAGGCGCAATCGCGTTGAGCTTCTGGTTCACTTTATATTCCACTTTTGCTTGTTGTGGGTCTTTACGTAACGTACCAGTAATTTGGTGTGTAAATCCTTCTGGAATATAGAGTGCTGCGTAATACTTACCCATGCGTAAATCATGATCTGCTTTTTCACGACTTACAAATTGCCAATCAAAATGAGTATCTTTTTTCAAAGTATCCTCAAGTCGATTACCAACATTCAATTTTTTATGACGTACCGTATCACCCTTGTCTTCATTTACAACAGCAACTTTAATGTGGTTTGTATTTGAATAAGGATCCCATGTTGCTTCTAGGTTAAACCAAGCATAAAAGGATGGTAAAATCGCTAATCCTAAGATAATGATGATTGCACCAGGGGTCTTGGCAATCTTCTTAATGTCCATCAGAAATAATTTGATGGCGTTCTTCATTTCCTCACCTCAATATCTACTCAAACACTTTATAAATCATGATGATTCATGTAATATAAGTATGTGCAATATTTATTTGTCGTTTCAAATTAAAGTTAACATATGTCAACAAGTTGCAAAGACACACCATAGTATAACAAGTTCATCCTTGGTTTGTATAGCATTTATCATGTCTTTCATATATCACTTTTTATACAAACTAAGTCGTTTCGTAACCAAAAATATGATTCACATTTCTAGGATATGAGTCTCCCTTTTTGATTGCAAGACAAAAACTATATAGAGAAAAGGAGTAACGCTTTGAAAAGTAAATTTATTTTCACAGGTTTATTGACCACAGCCCTTATCTTTCCCCCTGTCACATCAAACTTGGCACATGCTGCCTCACCTAAAGCGACAGAAACTGTAAAAGATAAAATTTCAGATGTAGATGATGAACAAGAAACATCACAAGATCGCAATCATGATGACAATTCAAAAGAGCGTTCTTCTGAAAAATCAGATGACTCAAAACAAGATAAAAAGACAAAAGAAAAGCGTTCCAAACATAGTGCGCATACTTTTGAATATCCATCTCAATCAAGTTTTTCTTCGATTGGGAATTGGCCAACATATAAGAAAAGTAATGATTGGTTTAGCGACTTATTCCACCATTCTTTCAATAATCAAAGTGACGATGCACAAAGCAGTCACTTCACAAACGAACCGCATTCAAGTGACGCTCCATCTTCATCAGATGTATCGCTTGCTGAGAACACTTCAAGTGATGAACAGAGTGCCGCTCAACCTGAAGAGCGTGACTTTTTTGATGCGCTTAACGATATTTTAAAAGGCACTCATCACACTACAAACAATCAACAGCCATCTTCTGACTCAGAAGCATCTCGTAATGACCATGACACATCCGCTTCTGTAGACGATTCAGCTGCAAAAGATGATAACAATGACCGCTCACAGTCTGATGATCAAAACAGTGAACAACCGCAGATGAATGATTCACAATCATCTTCAGAAACAGACCATTCAAATGCACATGACACGACTTCAAATAAAGAAGACAATCAAACAGATGCGCAACAATCAAATTCAGAAGATAAACAAGATCAAGAACAAAGTAGTGCTTCAACATCAAAAAGTAAGAATGATGATATGATTGATTCACTTTTAGATGAATACAGTGATAATGCAACAAAAACACATCAAAATTATCAGAAACAGAAACATAAAAATTCAAACGGTCATGATGAGCAAATCCCTGAACTAGATGCATTTAAACATTCACGTGAACAAGCACCTGCGCAAACGTTTAAAGATTTGCCTCAAAATAGTCATTTACGTCAAACAACGTTATTTGAACAAATGCCAAGTCGTAATGATGCTTCATCTTCATCCGATACATTTCGCGTTGTACCAACAGAATCTACGCGTAAATTTATCAATGATATTGCCAAAGATGCACATGATATCGGTCAAAAAGAAGATATTTATGCATCGATTATGATTGCGCAAGCGATTTTGGAATCTGATTCGGGCCGAAGTACATTATCACGTGAACCGAATTTCAACCTTTTCGGTATGAAAGGAAGCTATAAAGGAGAGTCTGTAGGTTTTAACACATTAGAGTCTGACGGACACTCAATGTATCAAATTCATGCGGATTTCAGAAAATATCCAGATCATAAATCTTCGCTAAACGATTATGCAGATTTAATTAAAAATGGTATTGATGGAAATCCTTCCATTTACAAAGGAACATGGAAAAGTGAAAGCTCCAGCTATCGTACAGCTGTTTCAGAGCTTGTCGGTACATATGCAACGGATCCACAGTACGACGAAAAATTAAAATCATTGATTAAAACTTATGATTTAACACGCTTCGACCATAAAAAAATGGGTTCATTGTTAGACGAAGATACAATGAACCAAAATAGTGAAGACGTAAGTGGCGACTTTAAGCCATTCAGAGCGACAAGTGCTTCACCATATCCTCAAGGTCAATGTACATGGTATGTATACCTTCGAATGGCACAATTTGATAAGGATATCGCAGGAGATATGGGTAATGCGAGTGACTGGACTTACTCAGCATTAACGAAAGGCTTCTCTGTTTCAAGTGAACCTGAAGCACATACTGCTGTTGTCTTCAAACCTGGTCAATTAGGCGCGGACCGTTACTACGGTCACGTTGCTTTTGTTGAAAAGGTAAATAAAGATGGTTCTATCGTTGTCTCTGAATCTAACGTCAAAGGACTAGGTGTCATTTCTTATCGTACAATCGATAAAGAAGATGCTGACTCTCTAGACTATATTAAAGGTGGCACTTCAAACGAGTAACCTTTATTCATTACAACTTGATTTACAAAAAAGAACAGCAACACAAACTGATTTGACAGTGCGTGTTGCTGTTCTTTTTTATCTTCGGTTATTTTATTGTTTACGTTTTTTCAAATACTTAATTAATAAACCGATACCTAAAATGACGACAACAATACCAATTGGCAATGCTGCATTTTTAGTGATTTGACCTGAGTCTGGTAATTTAAAATTACCATTTTCATCGAATAAGTTATCTAAGAAGTTGTCACCCGTTGCGAGTTTATTTACTTTTTGGTACGGATCAATGGTTGGTTTTGGTGCAAAATCATGTTGGAATAATCCACCTAATCCACCTGAAGGTCTTTGATTTAGTAATTTTCTTAATTTATCATTTGTACTTTCAGAAGGTAACAATAAACGATGACGTTGATTTGTTAAATCTAAGGTTGGCAAATGGCGTAACGGTGATAAAATGTCATTAATATTAGTACGGAAATCATTTCTAACATCTTTGATTTGTTTTTGTAGTGTGAGTAGACGATTCGCTTGTGCATCCAACTCACCATGAATTAATTTTAGTAAATCTTTTGTATTATGAATATCCTTTGAAATACGTTGCGCAATTAATGACGCATTATCAGGATTTAAACGACCATCTAAAATGGCTTCAATCGCATCTTTTTTATTATGCGCTTGTTTTAATAGCGCATTTAAAATATCATCACTCGTCGCTTTGCCATTTTCTTTATAATATTTTTTGAGTCTATTCAAAATTTCTTGATTTGAAGGTTGTCCTTCCATAATTTTTTGAGCTAAATGTTTCGATTTTTGTTCATCAAAACGTGTATTTAATAAAGTAGTCACCAAATCTTTAGTGTGTGTTGTGTTATCTAACATACCTAACAACAGCGTATCACTATGTGTTTGTTTCAAATCATCAATCGCACGTTGCAATTGGTCGGCAATTTGTTGATTGTTTTGACCATGTGTATGAATTTGCTTTGCGATTGCTTCTGCTTGTTTATCATTATATAAGTCACTTAATATCGATTTAACCGCAACTTGTTTATCATTGGCTGCTTTTAAACGAGACAATATCTCATCATTTTGTTGGTTCAATTGTGATACAACAGTCTTCGCACTTTCATGCAACTTTTGTTGTTGCTTAGGTGAGAGGTCTGAGCGGCTACCAATTTTATTTTGAAGCTCATCTAAATGTTGGCGTTTTTGCGTTAAGTAATCTTCAGATTGATCATCAACTGATTTTGAAGCCATATCATCAATTTGTGATACGACACTGTCTCGATCGTTAAGCAAATCTTTTAACGCCTCATCGCGTTGATTTAACTTTCGGTGCAATGTGTCTCTATCTGCTGTCAAATCACGATCCATTTGACGAAGTTGGTCTTTTGTATCACTCAAATGTTTGCGCTTTTCTTCAGCAATATCATTGAATGTATCGGGTTGAGCGTCAGAAGTGGTATCATTTTTTGGTATTTCATCACTCTGTTTTTGACGGTTATCACTTTGCGATTGACCGTGTGTACCATCATTATTTTGTGCTGGTTCAGACTTTGGTTGTTCTGTTTCTTTTTTCGATAAATCATTGATTGTATCTATCAATTTCGACAAATCATCATCATCCGAAGCACTCGCATGCGATGGTTGAGGGGCATCTGTTCTATTTTTGATTTGAGGTGTCTCCTGTTGATGTCTGTCAACTTCTTTTTTTAGCTGTTCGATTCTTTGATCAATACTGTCTAGTTGAGGTCTAACGTCATCCTTCTTCTCTGCATCTTTCGCTTTTTTATTTGCTGCTTCAGCTTCTTCGATGACTTTGTTAATACTTTGTTGAGAATCATCATTTGCGCGTAGAAGTTCTAAGAAATCATTTTTATAATCTGTATTCAATGAATCCATTTTATTAATTTGATGTTCTGCATCGTCAAGTAATCGTTGAATATCATCGTCTGACTGAGTTGATGCATGTGCATAAGAAGGGGAGGTTGCACTGATTGGATAATAGAATAATGATCCTACTAAACAAAGCGCGGTACCAGTTTTTAATAAATGATGGCGCACATTGACATGTCGCGTTGATTTTGACTGAGTCATGTCATCCTTCCTTTCTTTTTCATGTTACTATTATAGACCCTCCGTTGAAAATTTTAAATATTTATTATCTGAAAATGTATAATACAAAATGTAATTGTGAAGATCTCGTTCAAAAAGGATGAAAAAAACCTTTAATATTCTATTCATTATCACAGAAATAAATTAGAATTGCTCACTACTTATATTGATAATAAAAAGCAACTCATGGCTATCTTGTTTGTACCATCAGTTGCTTTTAAACCATTTTTTCAATATGGTTTTAACAAGCGCTTATATTAACCTTTGTATATCACTATATAATGCTTTAGTATCTGAAGCATTCAACAATTGCATTCGTTTGTCATCTTGCATTAATGCTTTTGATAATTGTTGGAGTACTTTCAAGTGTGTATCATGACTATGCAGTGGCACCGCAATTAAAAAGATTAATTGTGGCCATGTACCATCTATGCTCTCCCATTCTACACCTATATCATTTTTTAACACGGCGACGACAGGCTGACGAATCGCATCTGTTTTTGCATGAGGCATCGCAATGTTCATTCCGAGCGCAGTCGTTGCCTCTGCTTCTCTAGCTAAAATAGCTTCTTTGAGTACGACTTCATCATTAACATAGCCAGCCTTTTGCAACGCATCAACCAATATATCAATCGCATGATCTCGTGACATTGACTGATTGATGTTTAAAATCACATTCGCATCAAACAGTTCGTCGACTTGAGCATTCTCATCTTTAGCCTCTACGGATGACACCGCTACATGCGTATCATCGCGCATTTCCTTTGTGCGTTCGTTTGGCATTTGATCTACTTGTTCGTTACTACTACGACGTGCAACAGGTTTTTTTCTTAAAATTAACACGACTGCCATCGTCACGAAACTTCCGACTATGACTGCAATCGCAAACATAAGGATGTGATCAATGCCACCTAAAACAGCAACAATGGGTCCACCATGGGCAACACGATCCCCTACATCACCCAGCGCCGCAATCACTGAAGCAATCATTGCTCCTACCATGTTTGCAGGTATGACGCGTAATGGATCTTGAGCAGCAAATGGGATGGCTCCTTCTGTAATACCAAACAAGCCCATCGTAAAAGAGGCTTTACCCATTTCAATTTCATTTTGATTGAATTTACTCTTTTTGATAAATGTTGCGAGTCCGAGTCCAATCGGCGGTGTACAAACTGCAACAGCAACCATTCCCATTACACTATAGTTACCTTCAGCGATTAAAGCAGAACCAAATAAAAATGCCACTTTATTCACTGGGCCTCCCATGTCAAAAGCAATCATTGCACCAATAATCATCGCTAAAATCACGATATTTGCACCTTGCATGCCTTTTAACCAAACTGTCAATGCGCTGAACACACTAGCAATAGGTGCACCAATCACAAATATAAAGATCACGCCAACAAGAATAGAAGCAATGATTGGAATCACAATAATAGGCATAATCGGCGCCATAGCTTTAGGAACTTTTATATTTTTAATCCACTTAGCGATATAGCCCGCTAAAAATCCTGCGACAATTCCTCCTAAAAAGCCTGCCCCTGCATCACTGCCATAAAAACTTCCATCCGCCGCTATTGCACCTCCAATCATGCCTGGTACAAGTCCTGGCTTATCAGCAATACTCATCGCGATATACCCAGCTAAAATAGGAACCATAAAACTAAAAGACAGTGCCCCTATTTTTTCAAAAGGCTTCCAAAACGAGTCATCCGGAATTACTAAACCCTGTGTTGCGGTCTTTTCGCCTCCTAATGATAAGGCAATGGCAATCAACAATCCCCCTACTACAATAAATGGGACCATGAAAGAAACGCCATTCATAAGGTGCTGATAGACTGCTTGAACACCCTGATGCTTAGTAGACAAATTATTCTCTGTATCATCTTCAGAAGGTGTATTGATTTTATCACCTTGATAGATAGGCACATGTCCATCAATAACGCGTTGTATCAGAGCTTCTGGTTGATGAATCCCTGCACGGACGCTTTCTCTAATTAAAGGTTTTCCAACAAAACGTGATAAGTCAACTTGTCGATCTGATGCAATAATAATACCGTCTGCTTTTTCAATCTCTTCTGCTGTTAATTCGTTTTCGACCCCAATACCGCCTTGTGTCTCAACTTTAATGTTGACACCTAGCTTTTTTGCAGCTTGTTCTAACTTTTCTTGTGCCATATATGTATGTGCAATACCATTGGGACAAGATGTGATTGCAAGTATATTCACGCCTAACACTTCCTCTTTCTAAAATTCAAATACACCTCCATATTATCCCCTTGCTGATTGTATTTCAATGAATATTTTAAGCGCTTACAACATTGTCTAACTGATAGTTTCTTATATAAAAAAGAGACTTCTGAACCGATAAAGAACACATAAGAAAAGTGGTAGTAAATGACAGATTTGATGCATTGCTTTAAATCAAGCTTTCATCAAAAACAATCTTCCCTACCACCGTGATCTCTTCAAATTTTTGTTCAATTTAACAATGCTCATTTAAAAATCGCATTCTGTTCCATGTTGGATTTGCATGCTTAACTTTCATCATAAACTTCAGTACAGTATCCATTAAAATGACAATGGGGACATTCGAATTTCCGTGTTGTTAACGTATGGCTTGCAAACGCCCAAGTCCATAAGTCAGGTTTGAACGTTGTCTGACAGTTAGGGCATTGATATTTCACCTTGCCATAATAATCGACTGTCATACGGTACGCAACAATAGCACTATAAGTCAATGCTATAGCGGTTGGCCACGCGGTTTGGTTTTTCAAACTAAGACTGATTCCAATGACATTGGCCAATGATGCTGTAGTACCCAGCACCATCGTTTTTTGTGTTAACTGAGATAAATAAGGTTGATTTTTCATTATTTTCTCAATGTCCGATAGTGTATGCACAGGTGCTGTTGATGACGTAGCAATCATTTTTTGAATTGTTTTCATCTGCTTTAATTGAAGTTGCTGTTGCTGAATCATTTCTTCTGATGCACTTATTTTTTGTTCTAAAATTGAACGAACCGTCTTAAGTGTGCCCTCTGCATGAATCAATTTTCGGATTTCAGCCAAGCTTAAACCTAAAGACTTCATCATTAAAATCAGGTTCAATTGTTCCGCTTCACGATCAGTATAAATACGATATTGATTATCTTTAACAAAGGCTGGCTTTAATAACTTTTGTCGATCATAATATTGTAACGTTCGCTTTGAAATATTGAACTTTTCAGCAAGCTCACCTGTCGAATAATGGGACATTGATCTCACCTCCTTATTTACGTTGTACACGATGACCTTACGTCATGGTCAACAATCTTATGCATAATTGCGAGCATTTTTTTAGGTTCATCTATAAAAGGTGCATGTGCCGTGTCTTGAAAGGCATAGAAATGCTTATCTTTTGAAGCCACACGATCAAAAAAGGCTTTACTATCTTCATACGTCGTTTGCAAATCATGGACACCTTGCAAAACGTAAAAAGGCACTGTTATTTCCTGGGCAATATCATTTAAATCGACATTGGCCATCTCATTCGTTAAGTGCTCAAATGTTGAGAGACTCCCTCTCACAATATTAATCCGCTCTATTAATTTATAGTAAGGTGTGGACATCATCACTTTAAACATACGCCATAACGAATAGCCATGACTTGAAAATCCAACTTTATAACGCTCTGTGTAACGTTGGCGTACGCGACCATAGTAGCGATCTGTATTAAACTGACGCGTGAGGTGTACACGGTTTAAGCGTTTAACCGCATTTTGATTGTTTTCTTCATGAGCTAAAAAGCGTAAATGATCAAGTATAAGCTGTTCATTATGAAAAACATTTCCTAGTTGCCCCATACCAATATAAGCTGCAATCACTTCTGGATAACGGTGCGCCACATGGGTACCGATAATGGTTCCAAACGAGTGACACATTAAAAACACTTTATCTTGATGAAAATGTAAACGTAAAAATTGGATGAGTTGATATAAATCATCAATGAGGTCGCACATCCCTACTATTTGACGTGTATACGACATTCCCGTCCCTCTCTGATCCCAATAAACGACCGTATACTGATCCGTCAAATCAATATGGTGTGCGCGAAAAAATGGATAAAGTGGAAAACCTGGTCCCCCATGCACGACTAATAAAATTGGATTTTGTTCATCCATTGTTTCAATAATAACGCCTTGGCGATGTCCATTTAGAGAAAGATATAATTTCTTCACTTTGCGGCCATCTGCTTCTATATATGTTTTCATCTCTACACCTCAAATCTTTCATATCAATTATAAATCATTTCTTATCCTTTAGAGTAAGCGAACACCTTAAAACCATAAAAAAGGCTTTGGACGTGATACGCGCGTCCAAAACCGTGAAAGGATTTGTATTCAATTTGTCGATACACCATGCATTATTTTTTGTAATGATAGTCGATCGTATACGTAGAGACTTTGTTTTTAATGATTGGACTTTCTGTGTCCTCTCGATGACTTCTCACGTTTTTATGTGAGGCTTTAAAAACATCTGAAGAAAGCCAATTTTTAAATGCTTGCTCTGAATGCCAAATGGTTAAAATTTTTACTTCATCAAATTCTTCTAAATCATTCGTTTGTGTCACATACATTTCTATAAAGCCATCCATCGTTTCAATGCCTTGACGTTGATGAAAACGTTGCATCGTTTCCTGTGCTGTTCCTTTTGTTAATGTCAATTTATTTTCTGCCATAAACATCATACTTCCAACTCCTTATTCCTGATACGCATGGACAAAAACACTTTAGTTTTAATCACCTGTCCAAGACGCTTCAAACATCATCCATCGCGCTCAAACTTTGATTATCTTTCGACACCTCTATTATATTTGATAACGATTATCAATATCAACTATAATTCAGATTTCACGTCTTCATTTCATATCAAAATGGATTTGAAGTTGTGATTAACATCACATCATAGAGCATACCCATTCTAGTGAACACCCTGTGTAACAAATGAAAAGGAGAGCGGATTGCGAATCATCTCACAGTCCCTCTCCCATTTTTTTATCATTTTTTACATTGATCTATTTTTTTTACGCATTTTAAGACGGATCGTCTACTTTGATAGATAAATACTTAGTTTCTAAATAGGGTTCGATGCCTTCAATGCCACCTTCACGACCGTAGCCACTTTCTTTCATGCCACCAAAGGGTGCATGTGCTGCAGAAGGTCCACCATCATTCCATCCAATCACGCCGTAATCTAAATGATTATAAATATATAAACCTGTACGATAATCATTCGTGAAGAAATAAGCAGCGAGTCCAAATTCTGTATCATTAGCCATTCGAATGGCTTCGTCTAAATCCTCATAACGCATAACTGGCGCCACTGGACCAAACGTTTCTTCATGCATACATTTCATCTCTTGATTGGCTTGTGTGACAACGACCGGATTAATGAAATTACCGCCTAATTTCACTTCATCCCAGCTTCTAGAAAGTTGTCCGCCATGTTGTTCTGCATCTTGTAAGTGATTAATCACTTTCTCAACTGCCTTTTCATTAATAAGCGGTCCAACTTTAACATCTTCTGCCATGCCATCTCCCACTTTAAGCGCATGGACTTGTTCAATTAACTGTCGCTCATATTCATCAGCGATCGCGTGGTGAACATAAATACGATTAGCACAAATACAAGTTTGACCTGCATTTCTAAATTTAGTCGCAATTGTTTGCGCAACCGCTTGGTCAATGTCAGCATCTTTATGTACAATGAGCGGAGCAAGGCCCCCGAGTTCCATTGTGACATTTTTAACTGTACTGGCAGATTGTTCAATTAATTTTTTACCTACTGGTGTTGAACCTGTAAATGTAACCTTTTGGACATCGGGATGTGTCGTAAAGATTTCGCCTGCTGTTTTACCGCTTGCTAAGACATATGATATTGCGTCTTCAGGTATGCCCGCTTCATGGGCTAGTTCAACCAATCGAATCGTCGTCATAGGGGTTTCTGTGGCAGGTTTACATACAATAGTACAGCCTGCTGCAAGAGCAGGTGCCATTTTTCTAGTAATCATCGCCGCTGGAAAGTTCCATGGTGTAATTGCTGCAACAACGCCTACTGGAAACTTATCAATGATGATTTTTTTATCTGGCGTATTCGCAGGTACTGTTCGACCATATGTTCTTTTAGCTTCTTCAGCATACCAATCGACATAAGAGACTGCGTAATCTACTTCCCCGAGTGCTTCTACGTAAGGTTTGCCCCCTTCTAATGTAATTAATCGCGCTAAGGTTTCACGATTGTCTTTAATTAAAGCTGACCAAGACCATAACAAACGTGAACGTTCATGGGCATCAACATCACGCCACGATAAAAATGCTTGATGTGCACGCTCAATTTTAGAATGAATGGTTTGCTCGTCAGTATAAGGATAAGTTGCAATGACTTCACCTGTAGAAGGATTTTTGACTTCTAAATTTGACATTTTACCATCTCGCTTCCTCTCAATGAATAGATTTTAAATGTGCTCAATTTTTTGTTATTCTTATCGTAACACTATCTTCAATTTGTTACATACTTTTCATCTTGAATATGCTAGATTATAAGTATATCCTGAGGAAAGTAGTGATTAGAAAATGACAACCGCAATTCCAAACTGTCCACAATGTGATTCAGAATATACTTATGAAGATGGTGCTGCTTATGTTTGTCCGATGTGTGCGTTTGAATGGACTAAAAATGCAGTTGAAGAAGCGGCTGCCGCAGAAATCATTCGTGATGCAAATGGCAACGAACTAAAAGACGGTGACACGGTTTCAGTTATCCGTGATTTAAAAATTAAAGGCACATCAGGTGTCATCAAACAAGGTACAAAAGTTAAAAATATTAAACTCGTCGACCCAGAAGATGGTCATGATATTGACTGTAAAATCCCCGGTTTTGGTCAAATAGGCTTAAAATCAGAAGTTGTGAAGAAAATTAACTAACATACAAAATAAAGGATGAAACAATAAACCTTTTAGGTTATCGTTGTTTCATCCTTTTTTATTTCAAGTTAAAATGTATCTCTGACAGAAGCGATGGCCTCGTCCATAGATTGTCCAGTTGATAATGACACACTTGCGATAAAACTGCCTTCTACAATAGGCGCATCGACTTTCTCAATTCGGTAATGCCCTGCATACATTTCAATAGCCATATCTAAATTCATTTCTGAAGACCCAATGTCAAAGAAACAAATCGCATCTTCCTCTAAATCATTCAATACCTCTGAGATTGTTTCAAACGAAGTCCCTATTTCACCATCATTACCACCCACGGCAATGACACTCACACCTTGTGCCATTTGTTCTAGTAAATCTTTTGTGCCTTCTGCAATTTTTTCACTGTGACTAATGAGTACGATACTTGTCATTTGTTCTCATCTCCTATTAATGCATTTAAAATATATACGCTACTTTGCGCACCTGGATCTACATAGCCTAAACTCTCTTTTTTAAAGTAAGATGCACGCCCTTTAGTGGCTTCTATATCACGAGTCGCGTCTGCTAATGCTTGTAATTTTTCTAAATCTACACGCTCACCATTTTCCACCGCTTCTCGCGCACGTGAGATGACATCATACATCGTTTTTTCATCTCGCGTTACTTTGCCACGTTGTGCAACCGCATCTTCAAATGCCTTTAATATTGCGATTAGATTATCATGGTCAATTTCATCTTTAGCAACTTGTGACATTTTAACAAAACTAAAACCATATAAAGGACCTGAAGCGCCACCGACTTTAGACATTAATGTCATCCCTGTTGATTTGAGTAATGTTGCAATAGACTGATCATCAAGCTGTGCAGGTAGCGCCTCAAAACCACGTCTCATATTGACGCCATGGTCTCCATCGCCAATAGCACGATCGAGATCAGTTAAATGGGCTTCTTCTCTTTCAAAGATATCTTTTAAATTTAATAAACGTTCCTTTAAAATTGTCACATCCATTGTTACATCCTCCTATGAATTAAAATTTCGACTTGTTGTAGGCGCATTAAGTGCTGCTAAAACATGGTCATCATATGGCGCAAATGTGAGTGAAAAACCTTGCATATCTAATGAAGTCATATAGTCCCCAACGAACCACCCTTTGACAACTTTACCTTCTTTTTCTAATTGCTGCGCTACGTATTTTGTGACGATATTGAGTTCAGAAAGCGGTGTACCGCCCATGCCATTAATCATGACAATCAATGCATCACTGTCGACTTCTTGTTCTAGTTTTGTGGTTAAGCGTTGAACAATCTGAGCAATCGGTTCTATTTGAGTTCTTTCTAATCCTCGTTCACCGTGAATACCGATTCCAATTTCCATCTCATCTTCACCAATATCAAAACCATATTTGCCTGTTGTCGGTACTGCAGGAGGTATGATGGCCATACCAATAGAGCGAACGCCTTCAAGAAACTGTTCAATTTTTGTTTTGAGCGCTTTAAGATGTGTGCCTTGCTCAGCTAAATAGCCCGCATATTTATGTACCCATACGGTGCCGGCAACGCCCCTTCTTTTAGCCACATCATCAATGGCAATGTCATCTCTAACAACGACCATTTCGACGTTAATGCCTTCCATCACTGCCATATCTTGAGCCATCTCAAAGTTCATGACATCTCCTGCATAATTTTTAACAATTAACAAAACGCCATCTCCATTATCTACTGCTTTGATTGCCTCTAATACTTTATCCGGAGTTGGAGATGTAAAAACTTCACCGCATACTGCTGCATCTAACATGCCCTCTGCAACATAGCCAGCATGTGCAGGTTCGTGACCACTTCCACCCCCTGATACTAACGCAACGCCAGATGTTTTTTTGTGTTTCCGAACGACAACCGTTTCTGCTATGACATCAATATTAGGATTCGTATACTTCAAGCCATCTAACATGTCGTTTAAAAACTGTGTCTTTTCTTGAATTAACTTTTTCATGTTGTCACCTGCTCTCATCTTTTCTTCTATTATAACTTTCTACAATAAAAACGTTCACGTCAAACGATTATTCAACAGCCATTTATGCAAAAAAAGAGTAGCACCGTTATCTAAGCCACCTCTTAGATAATGACACTACCCCTTTTAAACATCCCTACGACTTTATTTTACAATTGTATATTAGAAGAATATTGCTGTTAAAACTGGGACTACCGCAACGACAATAACCCCTACGAGTACAATCGCGATGCTCGCCATTGACTCTTCAACTTCGCCAAGTTCTTTTGCTGCAGCAACACCTAAAGTGTGGCCACTTGTACCTAATGCTAAACCACGTGCAATTTTATTATCGATGTGGAACCATTTTAATAATTTGTTTCCTAAAGCATAGATAATAACTGCATTCAGTATAACAGCTAAAGATGTAAGTTCTTTAATACCATGAATTCCTTCAGAAACAGGTAATGCAATTGCAGTCGTTGCTGCTTGCGGAAGCATTGATGCAATGATGTCATTACCAAACTGTAATGCTTTGGCAACAAAGAAAATACCTACTAATGCGACTACCGTACCAATTCCTATACCACCTATAATACGGTGCCAATGTTTTAAGAGCACATCACGCTTTTTATATAAAGGTATCGCGAATGAAATTGTTGCAGGTGCAAGGAAGAAATTAATCACATCGCCACCTATTTTATATTTTTCATATGGAATGCCTGTAAAGTGTAGGAATGCCACACCTACAACCATTGCAACAAATAATGGTGCAAATAAGAAGAAACCATTAGTTTTTTTAAATAAATATGTTGCAATTAAGAATGGAATAACGGATAACAAGATACCAAAATATGGGGTATTAATACCTAAATGATCAACCATGTGAATGTGCTCCTTTCATTTCTGATTGTGCTTTTTCTGGTTTTTGTGCGTTATTTTTAGTCGTTACACGCATAATAATTTGTGATGCAAAACCTGTACATACAAGCAACAACACTGTAGAGATAATAATGAGACCAATAATCAAAATTGGGCTTGCACTAATAATCCCTAATGAATTAACGACTGAAATCCCCGCTGGTACGAATAAAAATCCGATATTATTCGTTAATGCTGTCCCTACTTTTTCGACTTGTCCCAATTTCACAACGCCTGTACATAATAAAATAAACAATAAAACGAGTCCTATTACTGATGCTGGCATTGGAATCGGCATAAACGATTCAATGATACTTGAAACAAATAACACTAACGAAATTACTAAAACTTGATGCAAAAAGCTATACGTTTTTTCAACTTTTTGTTCCATCTTCACGGCCTCCTGTGTGCTTCTGATTGACTTCATTATAGTATGAAAAGAAAGGTTCACCGCATTTTCACGCTGAAATGCAAAAATAAGGGGGTGAAATGCATTATGTGCATTTTTTCACACATTACATATTTTTCTCAATTAAATATAAATAAACTTTCAAATACCAGCGTGGCGCGATCCTATCTTCATTTTCAATCTACGAAAACATTTAAATCATTATACTAGCAAGTGCTACCTACGCTTCAGAAGCCGTTATATCAAGTGCTCGTACCACGAAACCCTACTTGTCGAAATGGTAGAACGAAATCAAATCAATCTCTGCTTTGTCACCATTTGCTACGTGAGACAAACACAAAAAAGACACTCAAAATTCATAATTCCATCAAAATTTTGAGTGTCTTTTTCATTTTCTCAACTAGTTAATCCATAGCCTACGATGTAAGACCCATTACTTGCTTAAAACTTTTCATATAGGAACGACTCACTTGCATTTTTACATCATTTGTCAAAGTGACCATATAGGTTGAATTAAACCAATGTTCTATAGCTTGAATGTGCTGTCGATTAATAATATTTGCCCTATGAATTCTAATAAACTGCGGTGTGTTCAACTTTTTTTCGTATGCGCTTAAAGGCTCTGTTGTTTCAAACGTACCTTGTGTCGTATGAATCGTAGTAAGTCCTTTATTAACTGAAATGCCGATTACATCAGAAAGATTTAGCATATGGATGCGGTCATCAATCTCAATGGGTAAAAGTGTTTCAACATTCGTAACAGGAGGCATGTCCTGTGCCGCTTTGCTTTTTTTAAGTTGCGCTTGTACTTTTTGAACGGCTTGCTCGACACGGCTTTGTTCGAATGGCTTCATAATATAATCTGTCGCATTTAATTCAAAGGCTTGAACAGCAAATTGGTCATGTGCCGTGGCAAATACAATCGCAGGTGGGGACTTCATTTTTTGAATTTTACGTCCTAGCTCAATGCCATTTTCATCCATTAAGTTAATATCTAAAAAAACAAGGTCGTAGTCGTCTACTAACAATGCCTCAATCGTTTCACTCACATTCTCTGCTTCATTCAATACATCGAAGCCACCGATACGATTTAATAAATAGATTAACTCATTACGCGCAAGGGGTTCATCATCAACTATTAACGCTCTCATGCTTTATCCCTCCTTTTGTTGATAAGGCAGCGTACACCATACCGTTGTTCCTGTGTGACTTGTATCAAAATGTAAAACTGCATCATTACTGAATAAACCTTTTAATCTTAAATTTAAATTTTCTAAGGCACTGCCTGTGCCCGATTCTGATTCAACGGCAGTCTGACCTAGTAAAGATAATTTTTCTTTCGGAATGCCCTGCCCATTATCACAAACCGATATCACTAATTGTTGTTGATTTTCAACCCGTGCGACAACTCGAATACGATTGTCTGTCTTTCGTTTTGGAAATGCATGTTTTACCGCATTCTCAACTAAAATTTGAATTAAAAATGGAGGGACAAGAGCTTGTGTCACATTCTCTGGAACATCAAAAGTCACATCAAATCTGCCTGGGAAACGTGCTTGCTCTAATGATAGATAAGCAGACACTTGGCTTAATTCTTTTTCTAAAGTAATCGTATTTTGGCGAGAGCCTTGTAAATTTGAACGGAAGAAATGACTTAGTTCTAATAATAGCTCTCTAGCCTTTTCACTATCAATTCGAACAAGTGCGGAAATCGTGTTCATCGCATTAAAAAAGAAATGCGGATTGACTTGTGCTTGTAATGATTTAATCTCTGCATCTTTCAATAATTTACTCTGCATCTCAGCCTCACCCAATTCGATTTGACTACTAAATATTTCAGCTAACCCTTCCGCCAATTGACGTTCTACGAAAGTAAGATTGTTCGGATTCGTAAAATACATTTTTAAAGTTCCCGTCACTTTCCCATGCATTTTCAAAGGAATCACAATGGCAGCGTGTAATGGACAATGCGGGTGTGTACATCCGATTTCACCTTTCGTATGAACTTCTTTGAGTTGTCCTGTTTGTAAAACTTCTTTTGATAAATCCGTTATAATTTCTTTTTTCGGAATATGATGATCACTTCCGGCGCCCACATGTGCTAAAATATCATGTCGATTTGTAATCGCTACGGCAGAAACTTTCATCAACTCTTTAATAATCATTGCCACATGCTTGGCAGAATCTTCATTCAGCCCTTCCTTGAAGTAAGGCAACGTCTGATTTGTTAATTGCAACACATCATGCGTTTGTACAGCTCTCATTTGCTCTTCTTGCTTTAATGTGGAACTAATAATAGACATAAAAATAGCTGTCCCTGCACTATTAACAATTATCATTGGTAATGCAATTAGTGAAATCAAATCAATCGCATAGTGTTTATCTTGTGCAAACGAAAAAATACAAATCATTTGGACAATCTCCATCGTCGCCCCGATTAGCGCACTTTTTCCTATTGAAGGATATTGATTTTTTTGACGTGCTTGCTGACCAAAATAACCCGAAATCAAGCCGATAAATAGTGAGGAAATTAAATAAGTATAAGCTTCAGCACCTCCCATATATAATCGGAAAAGCCCTGAAAAAATCCCTACGAACACCCCAACAAATGGACCTCCTACTAATCCAGCAACCCCAATTGTTAAAACACGTGTATTGGCTAACGATACATCATCATCTAAATGAAAATAAATACTTCCAGATAGGATGTCACCATTGCGAATGACAATCCCTGTAAAGTTAGACATCAGTGCAAAAAGGCTAAATATCAAGCAAAGTTGCCATTTTGAGGGCCACATTTGTCGTTGCTGCATCGTGTTTTTAAAGTAACTGGAATTCATTAAAATATAGGCAAGGATAATAATGAGACCCACACGTTCCAATAGTAATATCGTCAAATTAAACACTGAATATTTCTCCTTTTTCAACTGATTATTAATTTATTATATTTTAACACAATAAATAGAAATGACGTGTGCAATTGGATAAAATTCAAAGAAGCGTCCTATTTTGCAACAGCGATCAGTCGTAAATCCCCAATATTGTATTGCCCTATAAACCGCAGTGCATCATTTTTGTTTCATTTTCCAGTTGATAAACAAACTGATACAATCACTTCGTCGTGTATAAACAACAAAAGACGAGGTTGGGAATTGTCTTTCCCAGCCCCGTCCTTAAAGTCAAAGCCATTTGTTATGATGCGTCCGAGTTATTGTAATTTTTGAAGATAACTGCGACCAAATTCTGGAAGCGGTACGCCAAAGTTATCTGCAATGGTTGCCCCAATTGAACTAAATGTTGTATCCGTATCGAGCGCTTGACCTTCTTTAAATTTTGGACTGTACATCAACACTGGAATGTACTCGCGTGTGTGATCTGTGCCTTCTGCAGTTGGATCATTGCCGTGGTCGGCTGTAATGATGAGTAAATCATCTTCACGCATCGCATCCATTAATTCCGGTAAGCGATTATCAAAGTCTTTCAAAGCTTGTGCGTAACCCGGTTTATCACGACGATGCCCATACAACGCATCAAAATCGACTAAGTTTAAGAAACTCAAACCTTTAAAATCTTTTTGTACGATTTGCATCAGTTGATCCATCCCGTCCATGTTACTTTTCGTACGTAC